>JAJTHX010000406.1 GCA_021300125.1 Betaproteobacteria bacterium
CCGCCTCCGCCTTCGGCGGCCGGGCACCCTGGGGCAGTGTCGAGCGTTACGGCTTCTCGCTGCCTCTCAGCTACGCGCTGCAGGATGGCTGGAGCCTGGGCCTGGCGCCTTCAGTGGACTGGTTCGGCGAGCGTGGTGCGGATTCCGGCGAGTCGCTGGCCTGGGGCGGCCTGTTCACCGCCACCAAACGCTACGCCAACGGCAACCGCCTCGGCTTCGGTTTCGGCGCATTCGACCGCTATGAAAAAACCAGCGTGTTCCCGATGGTGCTGGTGGACTGGAAACTCTCCGAACGCTGGAAGCTGGTCAATCCGCTGCCGGCGGGCCCCACCGGACCCGCGGGACTTGAACTCGACTACCGCTTCGACAGCGACTGGAACCTGGGCATCGGCGCGGCCTGGCGCAGCACCCGCTTCCGGCTCGCCACCAACAATGTGGTGGCCAACGGTGTTGGCGAAGAACGCGGAGTACCGGTTTTCCTGCGCGCCTCGCGCAACTTCGGCAAGCAGGCTGCGCTCAACCTCTACGCCGGTGTCGTCACCAACGGCGAGTTGCGGGTCGAGGATGCAGCCGGCAACACGCTGCGTCGCGTTGACCTTGGCACAGCGCCGGTGTTTGGCGCCACTTTCACCCTGCGCTACTGAAAGGCAACAACCGCCAGCTCAAGGTCTCACCGAACCGAGCTGGCGTAACGCGTCGACTGCCTGGACCAAGGCGCGCCGCAGCGCGCTGGCAGCACGCAGGCGCGCATCCATCTCCGCCACGGTGATCACCCCACCGGCGCCAAGCCCCAGCAAACCCTGCTTCAGCGCCTCGTAGCCTTCATCGAACCGGCCGAAGGCCGCCTCCGCCACGGCAATTCCAGGGGCGTCCTGCGCCGGCTCCACTGCATCGAGCACAGACAGCGCATCAGCGCGCAGGCGGGCCAGCAGCGCCCCGCCACGTTCATCGCCGGGAAGGCCCGGATATTCGTCCGCTGCAGCCGCGATCTCGGCAGCCAGCATGGAAGCCACCTCGTAATGACGTGCGGCACGCAGTAGCAGCGGCAAGCGCTGCGCGCTGGCACCAGTCATGCCGGTGCGGTTGATTTCAACAATGAAAGCGGCAATGGCATGCCCCAACGCCTCCACGACATGCCTCTGTCGAGCGCCCGTGGCGTCCGCAGGCCCCGCCAGCGCGGCGCGCAGCGCACGCAAGGACAGGCCTCCCATGCGCCGCACCTCGCGCTCGAGGGCATCGAGTGCGAGCGTCGGCACCGCCAGTACGGTACGGTCGATGTGGCGCGGGCGTGCCTCCTCTTCCACCGCGGCGCGGAAATGCGACTCGGGCAGCCGCGTCAGATGCGCGGCGAGTGGCCAGATCAGGAGCACGCCAAGCACGTTGAACAAGGTGTGGAAGAGCGCCAGTTGGCCTGCGGGCGAGGATCCCAATTCCATCCAGTCGGAAATGACTGCGAGCAGCCCGACCAGCCAGGGCAAAAGCAACAGTGCGACCGCGCCAGTGAGCAGATTGAACGCGATGTGTGCAGCTGCGGCCCGCTTCGCAGCGGGTGTAGCGCCAATCGCGGCAATCAAAGCGGTGACAGTGGTGCCGATGTTGGCACCGATCACCACCGCTGCCGCGCCCTGAGTGGTGAGCAGTCCACCCTGGGCCGCGGTCAGAGCGATCGCCAGCGCGGCGCTGGAACTCTGCATCAGGACGGTGAGAACGATGCCGACCAGCACCTGGGCCGCCGAGTCGGTAAAACCGCGACCTTCAGGCAACCTGAAGTTTCCGGCCAGGCCCGAGAACGTGTCCTTGAGCAGGTCGATACCGAGGAACAGAACACCGAAGCCCGCCATCGCCAGCCCGAAAGCACCGCGACGACTCTGCTCCCCGCTCAGGCGCAGCAACATGCCAAGACCGATCATGGGCAGCGCAAGGGCCTCGATCTTGAACTGGAGTCCGACCAGGGCGACAAGCCAGCCGGTCATTGTGGTGCCAACATTGGCGCCAAACAGAACCCACAGCGCCTGTGACAGGTTGAGCAGCCCGGCATTGACAAAGCCGATAGCGGCCACCGTGACCGCGCTGGAGGACTGCACCAGCGCAGTGACAAGGATGCCCGAGGCAAGCCCGCGCAGGCGGGTGCGCGTCGAATTGGCCAGGATTCGTTCGAGTGCAGGACCCGCGGCCAGTTTCAGGCCGTCGGTCATCAGGCCCATGCCGAGCAGGAATAACCCCACACCACCGGCCAGTCCACCGGCCAGCGCGAAATGATCCATCGCTGCGCTCCTCGCGCCCGCCCTTGCGCATGGCAGGCCAGGCTTGGAATGGCTCGCCGCTGCAGCTGCCGACTTGGGTAGCGACCCGCCATCAATAATATTTATTAATTAAATCAATAGGTTAAAAAATGTGTTTGCAGACTATTGGCGGGCACCGGCCACAGCCGCATCGACCGCGGCCGCCAGCTTGCCAACGATCTCATCAAGCTGCAGTTCGCTGACGATGAACGGCGGCGCCAGCAGCACGTGGTCGCCGCGGGTGCCGTCCACCGCGCCGCCCATCGGGTAGCACAACAACCCTTGGTCCATCGCCGTGACCTTCAGTTTCGAGTGCAGCTTCAGGCGCGGATCGAAAGGCATCTTGCTGGCACGCTCGGCGACCAGTTCCACTCCCACGAACAGGCCACGGCCGCGGATATCGCCAACATGCGGATGCGCGGCGAAGCGTTCGCGCAGGGCACGGCAGAAATACTCGCCGCGCGACTGCACCTGCGCGAGCAGCCCGCGTTCGCGCACAGCGCGCTGCACGGCAAGCGCGCCGGCGCAGGCGGCAGCATGGCCGATATAGGTGTGGGAATGGGCAAACGCACCGCTGCCGCACCGCACCGCCTCGACGATACGCGCGGACACCAGGGTCGCACCGATGGGCTGGTAGCCCGCGCCGAGACCCTTGGCGATGCAGGCAATGTCGGGCGCGATACCTTCCTGCTCGCAGGCCCACAGCGTGCCGGTACGCCCCATGCCGCACATCACCTCGTCGAGGATGAGCAGGATACCGTGGCGGTCGCACAGCTCGCGCAGCAGCGTGAAATAGCCGGGTGGCGGCGTGGTCGCGCCCAGCGTGGCGCCGGATACGGTCTCGGCGATGAAGGCAAAAACCCGCTGCGGGCCGGCGCCCTCGATCTCGGCCTCGATTTCGGCCACCAGCCGGCGCGCATACCCCTCCTCGGTCTCGTCGGCACGGCGCTCGCGATAGTCGTAGCAGGGCGAGACATGACGCACTGGCGCCAGCAGCGGCTCGAAACCGCGGCGATTGGCGGCACGGCCGCCGGCGGCGAGCGCACCGAGCGTGCTGCCGTGGTAGCTCTGGCGGCGCGCGATCAGCAGCTCGCGCCCGGCCTGTCCGCTGTCCACCGCGTACTGGCGCGCAAACTTGATCGCCGCCTCCACTGCCTCGGATCCGCCGGAACAGAAATAGACCTGGTCCAGACCTGCGGGCGCGTGCGCGACGAGATCATCCGCCAGCGCCTCCGCGGCTTCGGTGGTGAAAAACGAGGTGTGGGCATACGGCAGGCGGTCAAGCTGGTCCTTGATCGCAGCGATCACCTCGCGGTCGCTGTGCCCGAGGCAGGACACTGCAGCGCCGCTGGAGGCATCGATGTAACGCCGGCCGGCACTGTCAATCAGGTACGGTCCGTCGCCGGCGACGGCACGAGGGTAGTCATGGCTGAGGCTGCGATGGATGATGCGCGACACGTCGGCTCCGGGAGGGATGGTTTGCTGCCGATTTTGCGGCAAGCCTCGTGCAGGGTCAAAACCACCGACGTCGATTCTGTGGCGTCATCATCGTTTAACATACCCGCATGCACATTCAACGCATGAACCGGCTGCTCCCGGCGCTGTGTGCCATGATCTGGGCCACAGCCTCTGCACAACAGCCGTCGCACCCTCGAAAACCTGACCCCACGCAGGACGCCAGACACGCCGCCGAGCTGCGCGCGCGTGTAGCCAAGGGGGATGGCGACGCGGCGCTGCGCCTGGGCAACCTGGTGGAACTCAAACGCGCGCCTGCCGGCTACGGCACCGCGCTCGAGTGGTATCGCCGAGGCTGCGAGCTGCTCGACCTTTCCGCATGCCATAACGTCGGCCTTGCCCATCAGGAGGGCCGGCATGGCCTCAAGCCCGATCTGGCCGAGGCCGCGCGCTTCTATGAACAGTCCGCCGAGCGCGGCTTCCTGAATTCAATGTACAACCTGGCGATTCTCTACGCTGACAGCGGCCTCATCGCCACCGATCCGCGCGAAGGCCTGCGATGGATGCTGGTGGCGCAGCGCGCCGCCGCGCAATGCCCGGAACGGCGGCTGTGTCAGGAAGTAACTGCAGACCCCAGGGGTTACCGCGTCCGGCTCGAGCAGAAACTTTCGTCTCGCGAGCGGCGAGACACTTACGAGCGCGCGATGGCCTGGCAGCCGAAAAACTGAGCAGCCGGCACCGCGCGCATCAACGCGGGATGTCCGCTCCGCCTCAACCTTCGGTCTCGAGCTGCACCTTGCGCCCGCGGAACCTGAGCTTTTGCAGTATCAGCGGCAGGCACAGGAACAGTAGGGTCAGCAGCAGGAATGCCGCCACGATCGGCCGCTCGAGCAGCACCAGCAGGTTGCCCTGGGACATGATCATCGACTGGCGCAGCGCCTCTTCCATGCGCGTGCCCAGCACCAGCCCGAGGATCACCGGCGCGACTGGATAAGCGTGCTTTCTCATGAAATAGCCCAGCACGCCGAAGCCGCAGAGGAAAATCAGGTCCAGGGTCTGCTGGTTGACGTTGTAGACGCCAACCACGCAGATCACCATGATCACCGGCAGCATCAGGCGCAGCGGCACGTAGAGCAGGCGCACGAAAAGGCCGACCATCGGCAGGTTGAGGATCAGCAGCATCACGTTGCCGACGTAGAGCGCGGCGATCAGTCCCCACACCACTTCCGGATGCTGGCTGAACATCATCGGCCCCGGATGCACATTGAGCGCCGTCAGCGCCAGCAGCAGGATCGCCGTGGTGCCCGACCCGGGAATGCCGAGGGTGAGCATCGGCACCATCGCGCCGGCACTGGCAGCGTTGTTGGCCGACTCCGGCGCGGCGACGCCGCGGATCTCGCCCTTGCCGAAGCGCTCGGGGTTTTTGCTGATCTGCGATTCAACCGAATAGGACAGGAAAGACGCGATGCCGGCGCCGGCGCCGGGCATCACGCCGACGACGAAACCGATCGCGGTGCCGCGGCCGATCGCGCCCAAGCTTTCGCGGATTTCCTGGAAGGAGATGTACAGCCGGTGTTTGATCACCGACTTGGCCTCGCCGCTGCGCAGTTCATTGGTGTTGAGCAGCACCTCGGACACCGCGAAGAGGCCGATGGTGACGATCAGGAACTCGATGCCGTCGAGCATTTCGGCAATGCCGAAGGTGAAGCGCGCGACGCCGGTGACATCGGTGCCCATGGTAGAGATCATCAGGCCGAGGGTCATCGCCATCAACCCCTTCACCAGCGAGCCGCCGGACAGTGCAGCGACCGACGACAGGCCGAACACCATCAGCACGAAATACTCCGGCGGACCGAAGTTCAGCGCCCATTCGGCGATACGCGGCGCGAAGAGCATCAGCGCTACCACACCAAGTGTGCCAGCAATAAAAGAACCGATGGCAGAGATACACAGCGCCGACCCCGCCCTGCCCTGCAGCGCCATCTGGTGACCGTCAAGGCAGGTCACCACGGAGGACGATTCGCCCGGCACGTTGAGCAGGATCGAGGTGGTCGAACCGCCGTACATCGCGCCGCAGTAAAGCGCGGCGAGCATGATGATGGCGCCCACCGGGTTCATGTTGAGCACGATCGGCAGCAGCATCGCCAGCGCGCCGGCGGGTCCGATGCCCGGCAATACGCCGATCACCGTGCCGAGGACAGCACCGATGAGGGCAAACAGCAGGTTCTGGGGTTGCAGCGCGGTCTCGAATCCACCCATCAGCAGTGGCAGCACGTCGCCCATGATTCAGCCCTGGAAAAAGCGGGCCAGCGGCCCGAGAGGCAGCCGGATGTCCAGCAGATAATGAAACAGCCCGAACACCACCCCGGTCACGGCCGCACTGTAGCCGAGGATGCCCGTCCAGCTGGGATGCCCGAAGTAGCGGAAGGTGATCACCAGAAACAACGGTGTCGCAATCAGGAACCCGAGGTCCTCGAACACCAGGGCATAAGCCAGCAGCATGGCCGCCGGCACCAGCGCCGTGATGTCCGATCCTCCGTCATCCGCCTTGTCCTTCTTGCCGTCGGAGCCGCCCTGCAGCAGCAGCAGGATGCTCAGCAGGATGCCCAGCGCCGTCAGCAGCCGGGGGAAAAATGCCGGGCCGATCACATCCCCCTGCAGCGCGGCGGTGAGCTGGGTGCCGCCCCAGCCGTAGACCAGGACAACCCCGAGGAAAAGTAACGCACCGATGCGGCCGGCGCCGAGCGAAAATTTCATGCGCATGCGAACTCCCAATCTTCCATGTCCCGTCGCGTATCAATTGCCGGGTTTGAGGAGGCTCATCTCCTTGTTCAGGCGCATATAGGTCTTTTCCTCTTCTTCGAAGAAGGCAACCAGCGCCGGCCCCGTGGTCCAGCTGTCGACCAGCGCGTTGCGGGAAACGTACTCCTTCCACTGCTTGGTCTCGCGCACCTTGGCCAGTGCCTGCACCCAATACTGGGCGGCCTCGGCGCTGATGCCTTGGGGCGCCATCACACCGCGGAACTGCTTCGGGAAACGCGCGTTTATGCCAACATCCTGAAACCGCGGAACATCCGGCAACAGTTCAAGCCGCTCAGTCGCAGCCAGCGCACGCAACTTGCCGGCCTTGACGTGCTGCGCCATCTCCGCCGGATTTTCCATCATGAAATGCACATGTTTGCCGAGCAACTGCGGAATCGCCTCTCCGGCGCCGCGAAACGGAGTGTAGGAAAACTGCACACCGCCAAAATCCTCGAAAATCTTGCCCGCCATCGATGCACTGCTGCCATAGGAACCACCGCCCTGCAGGATCTGCTTGGGTTTTTGCCTTGCCGCATCCAGCAGGTCTCGCGGCGTACGCCATGAGCTCTCGGCATTGACCACCAGCAGCATTGGGTCTACCGCCATCAGCGCGATCGGCGTGAAACTGCGCCAGCCCGTATCGGAATTGATGAGCAGCGGCAGGTTGAGGCTCTGCGGCGTGTAGGCTGCCAGCATGTGCGGGTTGCCCTTGTTCTGGAAGGTCACATAGCGGCGAGCCTTCTCACCCTGGGAACCGGTCACCGACTCCACCGCAACCTGGCGGGGCACGATCTTGTTCTTGTTCATGATGTCGGCAATCTCTCGCAACATCAGCTCGTTACCTGTGCCAGGCGCGGAATGGGTGACCATGACCACGCGCTCGGTAGGCGCCCATTGCGCGAGTGCGCTGCCAGTAACGGACAACGCCAGCGCGCCCGCGGTGATTGCAGCAGTACGGCAGAAAGTCGTGCCATTCATGATGGTCTCCTCCATGCGGCTCTTACGCCGCACTTGATTTGTGGTTGCTGTCCTGTTGCGTTGTTGCCTATGTCCTGCTGCCGAAGCCGGGCAGGTAGACCGGCCCGTCCTCGATGCCATCCACCGGCGGACCGCTCATGCCGTGGCTGGTGTCCTTGGCGACAAAGGTAAGCACGTCGCCGGCCGCCGATGCAATCGCGCTGTGGCGCACGCCCGGCGGCAGGTGCGTCACCGAGTTCGGCGGCGCCTCCACCGCATGGCCGTCGATTTCGTAGAGCATGGTGCCGCTCAGCACGAAACTGAACTGTTCGTTGGGATGGGTGTGCAGTTTGGTGCCGCTGCCAACCCCCTTGTGGATATGTCCGACCTGCACTTTTTCACCCCGCAGCGCGGCGCCGAATGATGACGATTTCCCGGAGATGAAGTTGCGCGGGATCACCTGCGCGCTGGTCGGCCACTCCGGCACGGCATCGAGATGCTCGATGTCGTAGACGTACTGGATTTTCCGGCCCGACCCGTTTTTTGTCTGTGGCTCCGGCAGGCCATCAGGGCCCGGCTTCCATTCGTTGTCGCCCTTCCCGAAACCGGGCAGGTGCCGCGGGCCGTTGTAGACACCGTCGATCGGCGGACCAACGATGCCGTGGCGGGTATCCTTGACCGCGTAGAAAATCACATCCTCTTCGGCGCTAGACACGTGGCTGTGCGGCATGCCGGCGGGGATATGCACGACATGCCCCTTCGGCACGCGAAACACCTGGCCGTCCATGTCCGCGATCAGGGTGCCCTGAATCACGTAATTGAACTGTTCGTTGGGATGGGTATGGATCTTGGAGCCGGTACCGCGCGGCTTGTGCACCAGCGCAACCTGCAAACGCTCCCCCTTGACCACAGCCCCAACGGAAGTTGACTTTCCGGTGGCCAGCGTCTCGCCAGATAGCAGCCGCCGCGGGGATACTTTTGCGCTGCTAGGCCCCTCCGGCACGCGGTCCAGTTCCTCGAAGCGGTAAATATGGCGAACCGGTGGTGCTTCCCGTGTTATCGCTGACATACTGCCCTCCTCAGTGGGTGCGGCCCGGCCGGATCGGGCGTACACCCGGATCCGGCCCCGCCGCGGCCTTCGTTCGGTTTGCGGTAACGCCCTGACCTTACTTCTTTGGCCCGAAGCCCGGCAGGAAACGCGGGCCGTCCTCGATGCCGTCGATCGGCGGGCCCGAGAGACCGTGGCGGGTGTCCTTGGCCACAAAAAACAGCACATCGCCATCGGCCGAGGCCACGCAGGAATGCACCACGCCAGCAGGCATGTGGATCGCATGGTTGCGCGGCACCATAACACCTTCCTGGCCGTCGATGTCGGCAACCAGCGCGCCTTCCAGCACCAGATTGAACTGCTCGTTGGGGTGTGTGTGCAGCTTTGAGCCCGACCCACGACCCTTGCGGATCAGACCGACCTGGACCTTCTCGCCGACCAGTGCAGCGCCGAAAGACGAAGACTTGCCCGAGACCTTGCCCGTGGGCAGCACCTTGGCGCTGCAGGGACCTTCCGGCACCTTGTCGAGCTCATCCCATTTGTAGACGTAGCGCACCTTTTCCTCGGATACCCGCGGGCTCTGCGCAATGAGTTCTCCGTCGGGGCTGACCGGCCACTCGTTTTCGGACTTGCCGCCGAACCCCTTCAGCGCGCGCGGGCCGTTGAGCTTGCCGTCGACCGGCGGTCCGACGATGCCGTGACGCGTGTCCTTGGCAGCGATGAAGTGCACATCCTCCTCGGGACTGGCAACATGCGAGTGCGGCATCCCGGCCGGAATGTGGATGACATGGCCGGCCGGCACGCGCAGCACCTGCCCGTCGATGTCGGCGATCAGCGTGCCCTTGAGCACGTAATTGAACTGCTCGTTGGGATGGGTGTGCAGCTTGGAACCGGTGCCGCGCGGCTTGAACACCCAGGCCACATGCACGTGGGTGCCTGACAGCACCGGCCCGCGAGTGGTGGACTTGCCGGTATCCAGCGTTTCACCGGACAGCAGCCGGGTCGGCGCCACGCTGCAGCTGTTGGTGCCTTCCGGCACCGCATCCAGCGCATCCAGG
>JAJTHX010000078.1 GCA_021300125.1 Betaproteobacteria bacterium
ATATCGCGTGCCAGCTCAGTCGGAAGTCCGCAATGCGTTACGGATCTGTTCCAGCGCAGCGGGGTCTTCGATGGTGGTGAGATCTCCGGGGTCCCTGCCCTCGGCCAGCGCCTGCAGCGAACGTCGCAGCAGTTTGCCGGAACGCGTCTTCGGCAGCATGTTGACGAAGAGCACACGGCGCGGTCGCGCGATCGCGCCCAGGTTGTGGTCCACCGCCTGCATCACTTCACGTTCGGCACGTTCACGCGCGGCGGCATCCTGCAGCTTCGACGCATCCTTGACCACGGCAAACGCCAGCGGCATCTGCCCCTTGAGCGCATCGGCAACGCCAACCACCGCCACTTCCGCGATCTCGGGGTGGGCCTGCACGGCCTCCTCGATCTCGCGGGTGCCGATGCGGTGTCCGGCGACATTGATCACGTCATCGGTGCGACCGAGGATGAAGGTATAACCCTCGGCATCGCGCACGCCCCAGTCGAAGGTCGAGTAGAGCAGCCGCTTCGGGAAAGTGCGGAAATAGGTGTTGACGAAACGTTCGTCGTCACCCCAGACCGTGCTCATGCAGCCCGGCGGCAGCGGCGGCGCGATGGTCAGTACCCCCTTCTCGCCGGCGGCCGCCTCGCTCGCATCGGCTTCGCGCAGCAACTTCAGGTCATAGCCATACACCGGAAAACCCGGGCTGCCGTACTTGACCCTGGCCGGCTCGAGGCCAGGCGCCAGCGACAGGATCGGCCAGCCGGTCTCGGTCTGCCAGTAATGGTCGATCACCGGCTTGCCGATCGCCTCATGCAGCCAGCGGTGCGTCGGCTCGTCCAGCGGTTCTCCGGCGAGGAACAGGTGTCGCAGCGAGGACAGGTCGTATTGCTTCAGGTAGGCCGGATCCTGCTTTTTCAGCACCCGCGCCGCGGTGGGCGAGGAGAACATCACCGTGACCCTGTAGTCCTGCACGATCTTCCACCAGATGCCGGCATCGGGCCGGATCGGCAGTCCCTCGTAGAGTATGGTGGTCATGCCGTGGATCAGCGGACCGTAGACGATGTACGAATGTCCAACCACCCAGCCCACATCCGATGTGGTGAACATGGTTTCACCGGGCTTGCCGGCATACAGGTGCTGCATCGAACTCGCGAGCGCCACCGCGTAACCGCCGGTGTCCCGCTGCACGCCCTTGGGCTTGCCGGTGGTGCCCGAGGTGTAGAGGATGTATGAAGGTGCGCTGGACTCGAGCCACGCCACCGGCACCTGCGCGCCGGCATGTTGCCTGGCCTCGGCGGCGTAATCGGCGTCGCGGCCCGGCACCCGGGTCATCGCCTTGTCGATGCCGCGGTCCACGATCAGCACCTTCTGCGGCGGGTGCTGCGCCAGACGCAACGCCTCGTCCACCAGCGGCTTGTAGTGGATGGCCTTGCCGCCGCGCAGGCCTGCATCGGCGGTAACCAGCAGCTTCGGCCTGGCGTCATCGATGCGCGAGGCGCAGCTCGCCGCGGCAAAGCCGCCGAACACGACTGAATGCACGGCGCCGATCCGCGCGCAGGCCAGCATAGCGAACACGGCCTCCGGGATCATCGGCATGTAAAGCAGCACGCGGTCGCCACGGCCAACGCCCTGGGCCGCGATCACCGCCGCCATCACATTCACCTCGGCGTGCAGTTCGCGGTAGCTATAGCTGCGCTGTGCACCCGTTTCAGTGGATATGTAGACCAGCGCCGGCTGGTCGCCGCGTGCGGCCAGATGGCGGTCGATGGCGTTGAAGCACAGATTCGTTTCACCGCCGACAAACCATTTCGCGAATGGCGGCCGGCTGAAATCGAGCACGCGGTCGAAGGGCCGCCGCCAGTGGATGCGGCGGGCCTCTTCGGCCCAGAACGCCTCGCGGTCGTCGATCGAACGGCGGTGAAAGTCTGCGGTTGCGCCCATGCTCCCCTCCTCAGGTCGGCGGGGCGGCGCAGCAGGCTATTGTTGTTGCAATGCCGCAGGCCATGGCAACGCGCCCCCTGCAGCCATTATCCCCTGCGCGGGCTTACTGAATCCTGACCACGGCACGTCCGCGGATTTCGCCATGGAGCATGCGCTGGAAATAGGCTGGCAATTCGTCCAGCCCGATCACATGGGCGATCGACGTCAGGTGACGCGGCTTGAGATCACTGGCAAGCCGGCCCCAGACGCGGCGGCGCAGCGCCATTGGCGTGGCCACGGAATCCACGCCGATCAGGCGCACGCCGCGCAGGATGAAAGGCAGCACATTGGTTTTCAATTCGATGCCGCCGGCATTGCCAAAGCTGGCGATCAGGCCCTGTGGCTGCATCGTGCGCGTCAGCCAGCCCAGCTGGTCGCCACCGACCGAATCGAAAGCCGCGGCCCACAGCGCCTTTTCCAGCGGCCGCGTGCCGTAATCGAGGGCATTCCGGTCCAGGATTTCGGTGGCGCCGAGGCCGCGCAGGAAATCGTGCGCGTCGGCCTTGCCGGTGAGCGCTGTCACGCCGTAACCCTTGCCGGCGAGCATGTCGATGGCGAGGCTGGCAACACCGCCGGTGGCGCCGTTGACCAGCACCCTGCCGTTGTTCGGGGCCATGCCATTGAGTTCGAGCAGTTCGACCGCGAGGCCCGCGGTATAGCCTGCGGTGCCCAGCGCCATCGCGTCGAACGGGGTCAGGCCCTGCGGCAGCGGCACCACCCAGTCGGCCGGCACGCGGCAGACGCCGGCATAGCCGCCGTCATGCGCAACACCCAGGTCGTAGCTGGTGCAGATCACCTCGTCGCCCGCCTTGAAGCGGGCATCGGCTGACTCGAGCACCGTGCCGGCCGCATCGATGCCGCCGACCAGCGGGAAATTGCGGATGATCTTGCCGGCGCCAGTGGCAGCCAGTGCGTCCTTGTAGTTGACGCTGGAGTACGCCGTTTGGATCAGCACCTCGCCGCGCCCCAGTTCAGCCACCGGGACTTCGCTGATTCGCCCGGCTACCCCGTTGTTTTCATTGAATATTCTGTAGGCTTTGCAGGTCGTCATGATGGCAATCCTCAGGGCAGGTGGGGCTGGGCCAGGTAATGGTGCGTCTGCATTTCGGTGAGCCGGCTCGCCAGACGCTCCTTCAATGATGCATTGAGGTGGGCGAGAAAACCATCCTCGTCCCTGGCCGCGGCCACCAGGTCATCCGCCGCCACCGCGGCGCCGATCATCAGTTTGACCCGGCGGTCGTAGAACTCGTCGACCAGCCAGACAAAGCGCCGCAGCACATCACCA
>JAJTHX010000137.1 GCA_021300125.1 Betaproteobacteria bacterium
GATCCTGATCGAAAATACTTACCGTCAGTTTTACCGTCAGACTGAAACGCACCCCATCGATACACCGCGATACATCTCGACAGACAATTATTATTTATATCAATGTGTTATAGTATGTTTTCGACTGATCCCGATAGGCGCTGAAGGACGCCGAATTATTCCCACTCAATGGTCGCAGGCGGTTTTCCCGAAATGTCGTAGACCACCCGGTTGATACCGCGTACTTCGTTAATGATCCGATTCGATATTTTTGCGAGCAGGCTGTATGGCAGCTCTGCCCAGTGTGCAGTCATGAAATCCGTTGTCTGAACGGCGCGCAGCGCGACAACATAATCGTAGGTTCGCCCATCACCCATCACCCCTACCGATTTCACCGGCAAAAACACCGCGAAAGCCTGCGCCGTCTTGTCATACCAGCCAGCGGCACGAAGTTCATCTATGAAAATAGCGTCGGCTTCGCGCAGCAAATCGGCATATCCAGCCTTCACCTCTCCGAGGATACGCACACCGAGGCCGGGGCCCGGAAACGGGTGGCGGAACACCATCTCGCGCGGCAGGCCCAAGGTCAGGCCCAGTTCGCGAACCTCGTCCTTGAACAATTCTCGCAATGGTTCAAGCAGCTTGAGCTTGAGCGTATCGGGCAGGCCGCCGACGTTATGGTGGGACTTGATGGTGTGGGCTTTCTTGGTTTTTGCACCGGCAGATTCAATCACATCGGGATAGATTGTGCCCTGTGCCAGCCATCGTACCTGCCGGAGTTTGGCGGCCTCGGCCTGGAATACTTCGATGAACTCGCGGCCGATGATCTTGCGCTTGTGCTCGGGATCGGTGACGCCGGCCAGATGCCCCATGAACTGGTCGCGGGCATCGACATGAACCACCTTGACGCCAAGGTTGCTGGCAAAGGTCGCCATCACCTGCTCCGCCTCATTCAGCCGAAGCAGGCCGTTGTCGACGAAGACACAGGTTAGCTGCTGGCCTATCGCGCGGAAGATCAGTGCCGCGGCAACGGATGAATCAACGCCGCCAGACAGCCCCAGCACCACCTCGTCATCTCCAACCTCGCCACGGATTCGAGAGATAGCCTCCTCGACGTAATCGGGCATATTCCAGTCGCCGTTCAAACCACAGATGCCTATCACAAAGCGCTCAAGCAAGGCCTTGCCCTGCAGGGTGTGGGTGACCTCGGGATGGAACTGCACGCCATAGAACCGGCGCTGCTCATCAGCCATGCCTGCAATCGGGCAGGCCGCGTTACCCGCCATTAGCTTGAAGCCCGGCGGCATTTCGATGACCTTGTCGCCATGGCTCATCCACACATCGAGCAGGCCATGGCCGTCGGCGTTGACCCGGTCCTGGATGTCCCGTAGCAGCGCGGTTTGTCCACGCGCACGAACTTCCGCGTAACCAAATTCGCGCACCCGTCCCATTTCGACACGACCGCCCAGCTGGGCCGCCATGGTCTGCATGCCGTAACAAATGCCCAGCACCGGAACTCCCAGACTGAATACCACGTCGGGAGCCCGCGGCGTGCTTTCCTCCCAGACTGAGGCAGGACCGCCCGAGAGAATGATGCCGGAGGGCTGGAACTCGCGGATGAAATCGCTGCTGGCATCGCAGGGATGCAATTCACAGTACACGCGCAGTTCGCGCACGCGGCGGGCAATCAGCTGCGTGTACTGCGAACCGAAATCTAGAATCAGGATTTTTTCGTGGCGCACGGCCCGCTCGTCAGGACAGGTTTGCAAGAGCCCGCGGCGCTGGCGCCGCCGGCAGGTCATTCAACGCGGTAATTAGGTGCTTCCTTGACGATCTGCACGTCATGCACATGCGACTCGCGGATGCCGGCCGAGGTGATCTCGACAAATTCGGCCTCACGGCGCACCGCGTCGATGCTCGAGCAGCCCAGGTAGCCCATGCTTGCCCGCAGCCCGCCCATCAGCTGATGAATCAGCGGGGCAACGCCGCCCTTGTAGGGCACACGGCCTTCGACGCCTTCCGGCACCAGTTTTTCGGTGTCAAGTTCGTCATGCTCCTGGAAATAGCGGTCGGCGGAGCCCTGCTGCATCGCTCCTAGGGATCCCATGCCCCGGTAGGACTTGTAAGAGCGCCCCTGGAACAGTTCGATCTCGCCCGGGGATTCCTCGGTGCCGGCGAAGAGGCCGCCGACCATCACTGCATAGGCCCCAGCAGCAATGACTTTGGCGATGTCGCCGGAATAGCGGATGCCGCCATCCGCAATCAGCGGCACATCGGTTTTCTGCAGTGCACGCGCGACATTGTCCACCGCGGAAATCTGCGGTACACCGACACCGGCAACAATCCGCGTAGTGCAGATTGAACCGGGCCCGATGCCAACCTTGACCCCGTCAGCGCCATGATCCACCAGGGCCTTTGCTGCAGCCGCGGTGGCAATGTTGCCACCGATGACCTGGACCCGGGGGTAGCTGCGCTTGACCCAGCGCACACGCTTCAGCACACCATCGGAATGGCCATGAGCGGTATCCACAACAATCACGTCAACACCGGCCTCTACCAGGGCTTCGACACGCTCTTCGGTGCCCTCTCCTGTGCCCACTGCAGCACCGACGCGCAGACGACCAAGCTTGTCCTTGCAGGCATTAGGATGCTCGGTTGACTTCAGGATGTCCTTCACCGTGACCAAGCCGCGCAACTCGAAATTCTTGTTCACCACCAGCACCCGCTCAAGGCGGTGCTTGTGCATCAGATTGCGGGCCTCCTCCCTGCTCGCCCCCTCACGCACGGTAACCAGCCTGGCCCGCGGGGTCATGATATTCTTGACCGGCTGGTTAAGTTTGCTCTCGAATCGTAGGTCACGGTTGGTGACAATGCCGACAACCTTGCCGTCGGGTTCGACTACGGGCAATCCGGAGATCCGGTATTGCCTCGTCAGGGCCAGAACATCACGGACAGTCATATCCTGGCTGATGGTGATCGGATCCTTGACGATACCACTCTCGAAACGCTTGACCTTGGTGACCTCGGCAGCCTGCACCTTCACCTTCATGTTTTTATGGATTATGCCGATACCGCCTTCCTGGGCAATGGCAATCGCCAGCCGCGACTCGGTCACGGTGTCCATTGCTGCTGACACCAGAGGAATGTTCAGCGAGATGCTGCGGGTCAGCTTGGTTTTCAAGCTGACTTCACGCGGGAGAATGGCGGAATGTGCCGGGATCAGCAGCACATCGTCGAAGGTCAGGGCTTTTTGCACCACGCGCATGGGATGCGTCCTTGGCAAAACATGGATTATAGGTGCTGCAGGGTCAACGGTAAACCGATGGGGGCGTTAGCTGTTTGACGCGCAAGGACAAACTGGCTATTTTTGGAGCGGCAGTTTGCTTCTGGCCTTGTATCGGAATTATTACGGCCGGTTGTTCCAGCAGGATTGAGTTGAGCAAACACGGCAAGTGACGAGGCTACGACCACCATGAACAGACTCCTCATCCTCCTGGCCTTGGGCGTAACCACAGCCGCCCTCGCCAGCCAGGCATTCGCCCAGGTACTGCGTTGTGTGGGACCGGGAGGACGCATCGAGTTTGCCAGCGTTTGCCCGCCAGGAACGAAAGCCGAGCCCACCGGCATCCGCAACAATCCGGGCGCTGTTGCTGCGACACCCGAGAAGTCTGTCGCGGAGCGCGGTGCCGATTTCCGCAAGCGCCAGGCCGAGCAGCAGGAAGCCGCGAAAAAAGCCGATGAAAAGGCACGCGATGCCGCCGACCGTTCGGCGAACTGCGAGAGTGCACAGGCTTATCTGAAATCGCTGCAGTCTGGAGTCCGCATCGTTCGCACCGATCCCAAGACTGGCGAACGGGTTTTCCTCGATGATGCCGACAGGCAGCATGAAATCCAGCGCGCGCAGCGCGGTGTGGACAGCAACTGCAACTGAGGCTTGTGCGTCGCGGGCCTGGATTCTGCTTTACTCGGTGGCGATGCTTGGCGTCAACGACTCAGCCTTCTCGGGTGCCGACCCCATCCTGACATTGCCGGGGTAACGGTGCCCGCGACCCCAGACGGAGATTCAGCGCGGCGCGC
>JAJTHX010000168.1 GCA_021300125.1 Betaproteobacteria bacterium
CTCTTCGTTTAATGGCCGCTGCCTCGGGTGGCATCCTCATGTGCAACTTTGGGGCAGCGCTGGCCCAGAAAGTGTCCGACTATCCCAATCGCCCGGTGCGAGTGGTGGTGACCGCCGCACCTGGTGGCAGCAGTGACGGCGCTGCGCGCGTCATTGCGCAGCGGCTCGGTGACAAATGGGGGCAGCAGTTTGTCATCGACAATCGCGGCGGGGCGGGCGGCATCATCGGCACCACCACGATTTCTTCCGCCCAGCCGGATGGCTACACCATAGGCATGGTGTCCCTGCGGTTTTCGGTCAATCCCAGCCTGCTCAAGGTGCCCTTCGATCCGGTGAAGGACTTCACCCACCTGACGATGACTGCTGCGATGGGCAACGTGCTGGTGGTCAACATCAAGTCGCCGATCACCAGCGTCAAGGATCTGGTTGCCCAGGCCAGGGAGAAGCCTGGCACCCTCACATTCGCCTCCTCCGGTATTGGCGGCGCACCGCATCTGGCGGGCGAGTTTTTTGCGCAGCAGACCGGCACCCGGCTGACCCACATTGCCTACAAGGGCGGCGGACCCGCGGTCGCCGACCTGATCGGCGGCAACGTCACCATGAGCTTTGCTTCGCTCACCTCGGCGCTGCCGCATATCCAGAGCAAGCGACTGCGGCCTCTGGCGGTGGCGGCGAAGACCCGGGCGCGCCAGCTGCCGGAAGTGATGACCATGAAAGAGGCGGGAGTGGGGGAGATTGCGGTGCTCGACTGGCAGGGCCTGCTCGGCCCGCGCGGCCTGCCCAAGGCCATCGCCGACCGCCTGGGCAACGAGATCCGCGCCATCCTCAAGGAGCCGGATGTCGAAAAGCGCTTCGACGCCATGGGACTGGACGTCTACGCCACCAGCGGGGAGGAATTCCGCAAGCTGGTGGATGAGGAGATCAAGCGCTGGGCGGTGGTGGTCAAGACGGCCGGTATCAAGGCGGAATGACATGGCCAAACCGAAGATAGCCGTGGTCGGCACCGGCGGCACCATTGCCTCGCGCTACGACGCCAAACTCGGTGGCCACGTGTCCGCAGCCAGCGCCGGAGACCTCGTCGCTGCAGTGCCGGCTCTGGCCGACGTCGCCGACATCACCGTGGTCGAGCACTCCAACATCAACAGCGCACTGATGGATACCGCAACGGCCTTCGCGCTGCGCGACACCCTGCGCAGGGTGCTGGCCGATCCGTCGGTGCAGAGCGCGGTGGTGACCCACGGTACTGCCACGCTGGAAGAGACTGCCTACCTGATGGACCTCACCGTGGGCGGCGACAAGCCGGTGGTATTCACCGGCGCCCAGCGCAATGCCGATGAAAGCGACGCGGATGGCCCGCGCAACCTGCTTTACGCGGCGATGATCGCGGCCACATCTGCGGCATCCGGCCGTGGCGTGCTAGTGTCTCTCGGCAGCGAGATCCACGCCGCGCGTGACGTCACCAAGACCAACCCCGAAGTGCTGACCTGTTTCGGCGCCCGCGATGTCGGGCCGGTGGGCGCGGTGAGCAAGGGCGGGGTGGCGTTTTTCGCCCGTCCCGAGGGGAGGCTGCACCTTGAGGTCGACCATCTCAAAGCCAATGTCCATCTGATCCGCATGGCGCAGGGCGCAAGCGACCTGTTTTTCCGCGCCTGCATTGCCGACAAGGCGGACGGCATCGTCGTCGAGGGCACCGGCGGCGGCAACGTCAACCGGCCCTTCTATGACGGGGTCTGCGCCGCGATCGATGCGGGCATTCCGGTGGTGGCCGGCGTGCGCCTGCCCTCGGGCGCACCGCATTTCGGCAAGGGCTATGCCGGTTCTTTCCAGAGCCTGCTCGCGAAAGGCGCCATCGCTTCGGGCTTCCTCGGCGGCCTCAAGGCGCGCCTGCTGCTGATGGTCGCATTGGCTAAAACCCGTGATCGCGCTGAGTTGCAGGCGTTATTCAACAAGGCGAGCGGTCTGGCCTGAGCCACCCTGCCCAGAAAACAAACGGAGAACATGACCATGAAATCCATCATTACCCTGACGATGCTGGGCGCCGCAGCCCTGCTGCCTGCAACCACCCTGGCGCAGGCGCAGAACTGGCCCAACCGCAGCATTCGCTGGATCAGCCCCTTTGCGCCCGGCGGTGGTGCCGACATCACCTCGCGCGCGATTGCGCAGCGCCTGTCGGTGACCCTGGGCCAGCAGGTGGTTGTGGACAATCGCGGTGGCGCCGGCGGCATGCTCGGTGTTGAACTGGGCGCCAAATCGCCGCCCGACGGCTATACCGTGACGCTGGGCACCATCGGTCCGATCGCGATCAATCCCAGCCTCTATAAAAAAATGAACTATGACGTACAGCGTGACCTGATCCCGGTATCCCTGGCCGCTAACGCACTCAATGTGCTTGTGGTCCATCCCTCGCTACCGGTGAAAAGCGTCAAGGAATTTGTCGCCCTGGCCAAGGCCCGGCCCGGTCAGCTCAACTACGGGTCCTCGGGTCCCGGCGCCACCGACCACCTGGCAGGCGAGCTGTTCAACGCCATGACCGGTGCGAAGATGGTCCACGTGCCCTACAAGGGCGGGGCTCCGGCGATGCTCGACCTGGTTTCCGGCAACGTGCAACTCGTGTTCTCGACCATGAGCACCGCAGTCGGTGCGATCGAATCCAAGCGGGTGCGTGCACTGGGCATGACCGGAAACCAGCGCTTCGAGCTGATGCCTGAACTGCCGACGATCGCCGAGGCCGGACTCAAGGGTTTTGAAGTGAACAACTGGTACGGGGTGTTCGTGCCCACGGGCACGCCACGCGAGATCGTCACCCGGCTCAACGCCGAAGTGGTGAAAGCGCTGGCGCACCCTGAAGTCAAGAAGCGCCTGCTTGAATCCGGCATCATCGCAACCTCGAGCACTCCCGAGGCTTTCACAGCCTATGTCAAGGCGGAAGCGGCGAAGTGGGAGAAGGTGATCCGCGACGCCAAAATCAGCGTGGAATAAGCCTGCGTGGAATAAAGCCCGCGGTCTAGCGGCCGTGGGCGCGCCAGGTCCACAGCGCCGCTTCGAACAGGGCGTGATCGCGGTCGCGACGAGCGACGAGCTGCACACCCACC
>JAJTHX010000289.1 GCA_021300125.1 Betaproteobacteria bacterium
CTCATGAAGCGACCCCTTGGCGGTCGCGGCCGCGCAGGTATTCGCGCCAGCCGCCCCAGGCGGAGATGTCCTCGGCGCCCTCCAGCGCGCAGGGCTCACAGATGAAGCCGTTGACCCAGCGTCCGTCGGCCAGTTCGATGCGGCCAAGGCCCAGCGGTGCGGGAATGCCGGCAAGGAAGGAACCCAGGGTGTCCATCGGCATATCGTACACCTCGACCGCGATCGCCGCGCCCTGCGTCGCAGTGCGCACCAGCCCGGGTTTCGCCGGCTGAGTGCCCGGCAGCGCGTAGAGCCGGTAACTGGCAGTGGTGGTGGTGATCTGGCGCAGCCGCGCAGCGCGCTCAACCAGCTGGTGATGCAGCGGCATGCCCGAGAGATGCGCGCCGACCACGGCCAGCGGCAGCGTGCCCGGCGGGCTCGTGGTGATGCGGGCATCAGCGGCCGCCGGCGCGCGCAGTTTCGCGCCCAGCGGCAGCTTCAGCTCGCGCTGCCATTGCGCGGCGAGTTCGGCCAGCGCCCAGTCGCAGCCGCCGGGCGCAATGAAGGTCACGCCGAAGGGCAGGCCTTCCGGCGTGAAGCCGAAGGGGAGCGCCACCGCCGACAGTCCGAGCAGATTGACGAAGTTGGTGTAGGTCCCGAGTTCGCTGTTGCGCGCGACCGGTTCCGCCGCGAGTTCGGCCAGCGTCGGCAGGCCAGGCGCGGTGGGCACCATCAGCACATCGAACAGCGACCACACGCTGCGCGTCTGCGCTTCCAGCTCGCGCACGCGATACAGGGCATTGAAGGCATCCACGGCGCTGTAACCGCGGCCGGCGCCGATCACCCGCGCCACGGTCGGATCGATGCCGGGGCCGCCACGCTCGATGCAGGCGCCAGCCACCGCGTAACGCTCGGCGGTCCATGGCCCCTGATACAGCAGCTCGGCGACCGCGCTGAACGGCGCGAGATCGAAACGGTCCCGGAACCAGCCCAGGGTGTCGAGATGGCCGGCCGCCTGTTCGAACAGTTCGCGGTAGGCGGGACTGGTGAAGAAGGCCTCTTCAGGCAAACCCACGCGCAGCCGCGCCGGGAAGGCAAAGCGCGGCGACGGCGGGCGCTGGAACTGCGCCTCGTCGCCTTGTGGCGCCGCGGCCTGCGCCATCACCGCATACACTGCGGCGGCATCGGCCGCGGTCAGCGCCAACAGCGACACGCAGTCGAGTGTGCGGCAGGCCGGCACCACGCCGGCGGTGCTGACCGCGCCCGGCGTGGGTTTGAGGCCGATGAGGTTGTTGAACCCTGCAGGCACGCGCCCCGAACCGGCGGTGTCGGTGCCGAGTGCGAACGCCACCAGGCCGCGCGCGACCGCGCTCGCCGAACCGGAACTCGATCCGCCGCTGACATGCTCCGGGCTGAAGGTGTTGGGCACCGCGCCGTAGGGTGAACGCGTGCCGACCAGCCCGGTGGCGAACTGGTCAAGGTTGGTCTTGCCGAGGAGCACCGCGCCGGCGCGCATCAGCGCCGTGACCACGGTCGCCGTCTGGCCGGCGACATAGGCGAATTCGGGGCAGGCCGCGGTGGTGGTCCAGCCCGACACATCGATGTTGTCCTTGACCGCGAAGGGCACGCCATACAGCGGGCAGTCGGCAGGGTCGAGACCGGCCAGTTGCGCAAGCTGGTCTTCGAGCTGCTCTTCACTCGCCACGCAGATCCACGCCGGATCACCGCCACGCGCCAGCGACTGGCGGCGCGCACGCAACGCGGCGAACGCGGTTTCACGGTCGCCCAGGGCCGCGGCCCGCCATTCCGCCACGGTAAAGACTGCGCTCATGCCGCCCCCGCTGCGGTTGCCGGCGCGCGGTGGCCGGCATGGGCCGGCAGATGCGCCGGGCGCGGAATCGCCGACAGCAATTCGCGGGTGTATTCCGCCTGGGGATTCGACAGCACCTGCGCCGTTGGTCCGGTCTCGACGATGTGGCCGGCGCGCATCACGATCACGCGGTCGCAAAGCAGGCGCACCACTTCGAGGTCATGGCTGACAAAGAGATAACTCATGCCGAACTGCGCCTTGAGGTCGGCGAGCAGGTTGAGCACCACCGCCTGCACCGACACATCAAGCGCGGCAGTCGGTTCGTCGAGGATCAGCAGCTCGGGGCGGGTCGCAATCGCACGCGCGATGCCGACCCGCGCCTTCTGGCCGCCGGAGAGCTGGTGCGGCAGGCGGTCAAGCAGTTCCGGCGGCAGGCCGACCTGGGCGGCGAGCGTTTCGACGCGGGCCCGTATCGCCGCGCCGTCGCTCAGTCCTTCAAGCCGGCGCAGCGGATCGGCGATGGACTGTGCCGCAGTCGCTCGCGGATTGAGGCTCTCGTGCGGGTCCTGGAACACCATCTGCAGTTCGCGCCGCAGCGGCGAGCGCGCGAAATCCGCCGCCGACACCGCGGTCAGTTCCTGGCCCTTGAAGCGGATGCTGCCCGAGGTCGCATCAAGCAGGCGCATCACCATCGCCGAGGTGGTGGACTTGCCGCAGCCGGATTCACCCACGAGGCCGACACTCTCGCCGCGGGCGATGGAAAAGCCGATGCCGTCCACCGCGCGGTAGCCCGCCTCGCGCTTGCCGCGCAGGCGTTGCAGGAATGGCGTCTGCGCCTCGAACACCTTGACCAGATCCGTGACCTCCAGCAGCGGTTCTTCGGAAATAGCCGAAGCCAGCAGCGGCGGCGTTTTCAGGTCTTCGGGCAACAGGTCGCGGATGGTCGCGGCCGAATGCGGCGTGGAACGGATCAGGCGCCGCGTGTAAGGATGCGCCGGCGCTGTGAACAGGCCGGCGGTATCCTGCTGTTCGACGACTTCGCCCTTTTCCATGACGACGATGCGGTCGCAGTATTCACCGGCGAGGCCGAGGTCGTTGGTGATCAGCAACGTCGACATGCCTTCGGAAAGGGTCAGCTCGCTCACCAGCTCCATCACCGCCTTCTGCGTGGTGACATCCAGCCCGGTGGTCGGCTCGTCGGCGATCAGCAGCTGCGGCCGGCAGGCCAGCGCGATCGCGATCACCACGCGCTGGCACATGCCGCCGGAGAGTTCGAAGGGATAGGCGTGGTAGCGCCTGGCGGCGTCGCGGATGCGCACCTTCTCCAGCGCCTCGATCGCCTTCGGCTTTGCCTGGTCATGGGTGGCCTGGGCATGGCGGATCAGCACGTCCTCGATCTGTTTGCCCACCGGGCGGATCGGATTGAGCGCGGCGCGCGGGTTCTGGAAGATCATCGAGATCTCGCGGCCGCGCAGGTCGCTCATCATCGCCTCGTCGGCATCATGCAGGCGCATGCCGCTGAAGTTGATGGCACCCGACACGATGCGCCCGGCGCGGTCGAGGATGCGCATCACCGCATACGAGGTCACCGACTTGCCCGAACCCGATTCGCCGACGATGCCGAGCGTTTCGCCCTTGGCCACCTGCAGGTTGACCGCGCGCACGGCGGTGACCGGACCCTTGCGCGTGGCGAATTCAACGCACAGGTCATGCACCGCCAGCAGCGGCGGATTGTGGCCGTGGCTTTCCGCCGCCGCACTCATGTGCGCCTCTGCGGATCGACGAGGTCGCGCAGGCCGTCGCCGAGCAGGTTGAAGGTGAACACCGCGAGCATCAGCGCGGCCCCCGGAAACAGCGCAAGCCACCATTCGCCGGAAACGATGAAGTTGGCGCCCTCGGCGACCATGATCCCCCACTCCGCCGTCGGCGGCCGCACGCCGAGCCCGATGAAGGACAGGCCGGCGGCGTTGAGGATGGCCCAGCCCATGTTCAGCGACAGCTGCACCATCATCGGCGGCAGCGTGTTGGGGAGGATTTTCTCGATCAGGATGCGCAGTTCGGAATTGCCCGACAACCGCGCCGCCTGCACGTAACCGGCGTTGCGCCGGATCGAGACTTCGGCCCGCGCCACCCGCGCATAAAAAGGCAGGTTGATGATCGCGGTGGCAATGACGATGTTCTGGATGGTGTTGCCCGCGGCGGCGACGATGCCCATCGCCACGCCGACAAAAAATGAA
>JAJTHX010000301.1 GCA_021300125.1 Betaproteobacteria bacterium
CGCACTGCTGCGCAAGCTCGGCGACCTGATCACCGAGCACTCGAAATCGCTCGCCGAAACCGAGGTCCGCGACAACGGCAAGCTCTACGCTGAAATGAGCGCGCAGACCGCGTACATGGCGCAGTGGTACTACTACTTCGGCGGACTCGCGGACAAGATCGAGGGCGCGGTGATCCCGATCGACAAGCCCGACACCTTCAATTACACGCGCCACGAGCCGCTGGGCGTGATCGCGATGATCATTCCCTGGAATTCGCCGCTGCTGCTGCTGGCCTGGAAACTGGCCCCGGCACTGGCCGCCGGCAACACCGTGGTGGTGAAGCCTTCGGAATACACCTCGGCCTCCGCGCTGGAGTTCATGAAGCTGATCGAAGCCGCGGGTTTCCCGCCGGGTGTGGTCAACGTGGTCACCGGCTTCGGTGCTGAAGCCGGCACGCCGCTGGTTGAACATCCGAAGGTGGCCAAGGTGGCCTTCACCGGCTCGGATGCCACCGGCCAGCGCATTTATGAAGCCGCAGCCAAGGGCCTCAAGCGCGTCAGCATGGAACTCGGCGGCAAGTCGCCCAATATCGTGTTTGACGACGCGCAGCTCGACAACGCCGTGAAAGGCGTGATCTCCGGCATCTTCGCCGCCACGGGGCAAACCTGCATCGCCGGCTCGCGCCTGCTGGTGCAGCGCTCGATCCACGACCCGTTTGTCGAAAAGCTGGTAGCGCTGGCGAAGACCGCGAAAATGGGCAACCCGATGGAGATGAGCACCCAGGTCGGCCCGGTCACCAACGCACCGCAGTACGAAAAAATCCTGCACTACATCGATGTCGCCAAAAGGGAAGGCGCACAGGCCGTGCTCGGCGGCGCCAAGGCCACGCGTCCCGAATGCGGCACCGGCTGGTTCGTCGAGCCGACCATCTTCACCGGCGTCGACAATGCGATGCGCATCGCGCAGGAGGAAGTCTTCGGGCCAGTGCTTTCGGTAATCCCCTTCGAGGACGAGGAAGAAGCCATCGCCATCGGCAACGACGTGGTCTATGGCCTGGCTGCAGGCGTGTGGACGCAGGACATGCGCCGCGCTTTCCTGATGAGTGAAAAACTCCAGGCCGGCACGGTCTGGGTCAACACCTACCGCGCGGTGTCCTTCATGTCCCCGTTCGGCGGCTTCAAGCGCTCGGGCATCGGCCGTGAAAGCGGCCAGGACATGATCTACGAATACCTGCAGACCAAGAGCGTATGGATTTCCACCGCCACTGAAGTGCCCAACCCGTTCGTGCTGCGCTAGCTCAGCCAGATAAAGTCAGCCCAATAAATTCATCCCAATAAAAAAAGGGCGCCGCGGCGCCCTTTTTTTACGCTGCCTGGGGGAATCAGGCGCCTTCCGGCTTCACAAACCCCGGCGGCAGCGTCTCTTCAAAGGAAGGACGGGCATGCACGCCGGCGGCCCACTTGGCCAGCTTCGGCGCGCGGCTGCGCCAGTCGTGGGGGAAGCGGAAGTCGGTGTACTGCAGCGCCACGCCCATGATGATGTCGGCGAGGCCGAAGCGGCTGCCGAGCAGGAATTCGTTGCCTTCCTTCAGCGTCTTCTCGGCGAGGTCGATGGCGCGGTCGATGCGCTTTTCCTCGCGCTCCTTTTTGTCCGCCATCTGCAGCTCTGCAGGGCGGCGGTTCTCGAAGGCGCGGGTGATGCCGGCATCGATGATGCCGTTGCCGAGCGCCTGCCACCATTGCGACTGCCAGTAGCCGGCGGGATCGCGCGGGGTCATCGACTTGCCGTCGCTGTGGTCGAGGTAGTGCACCACCAGCTGGGATTCGAACATGTAGCTGTCGGCGCCAATCTCGAGCACCGGAATCTTGGACAGCGGATTCTTGACGATGATCGGGCTGTCATCGGCCCACGGGTCTTCAATGACGAACTCGACCGGCATGTTCTTTTCGTGGATCAGCACGCGCGCCTTGCGCACGTAGGGGGAAGTGGGTGAACCGTAGAGCTTCATGGTCGGGCGACTCCGTGGGGAAAAGCGTGTGGGAAAGGCCAAAACCGGCATTTTATCAGGACCCATCCGCTCCTCCCGCGGCGCATCATCCGCAACATGGAATGTCGCTTTGTCGGGGGGTGGCGCACTGCTAACATGCCCTGTCCTGTTTCTTCGATTTCTTCGATTTCCCCCCTTTCTCCTCTTTCGCCCCTTTCTCCCCTTCCCAGCCACAGGTTCCACGCATGATCCAGGTTACCCGCCTCGGCAGGCATTTCGCGGCGCGCATCACCGGCGTCGACCTCTCCAAACCCCTGGACGACGACACGTTCGAACAGGTCCGCAAGGCCTTCTTCGACAACGAGGTGGTCGTCTTCCCCGGCCAGAAGCTCACCCCGGCACAGCAGATCGCCTTCACCCAACGCTTCGGCACCCTGGAGCACCATGTGCGCAAGGAAGCGCAGCTGGCCGACCACCCCGAAATCTTCATCCTGTCGAACAAGCTCAACGCGAACGGCAAGGCCATCGGCGCCCAGGATGCCGGCCGCTTCTGGCACAGCGACCTCTCGTACAAGACCCAGCCCAGCCTGCTCTCGGCGCTCTACGCCGTCGAGATTCCGGTCAAGGACGGCAAGCCGCTGGGTGACACCCATTTCGCCAGCACCACCGCCGCCTATGCCGCGCTGCCCGAGGCGATGAAGCAGAAGCTCGCCAGTCTGAAGAACATCCACAGCTACCGCGACTACCGCCTGAAGAACTACGCCGCGCAGCAGGAGGACGAGCGCCGCGGCATCCGCACCGTGCAGGAGCACGCGCCCACGCCCGAGCAACTCGCCAGCGTACCGGACATGGCCACGCCGGTGGTGCGCGTGCATCCGGTCACCGGCCGCAAGGGCCTGTTCGTGAACGAGGGCCACACCTCGCACATGTACGGCATGCCGGAAGCCGAAGGCGATGCCCTGCTGCGCCAGCTCTACGACCATATCATCCAGCCCGAATTCATCTACTCGCACCACTGGGCGCCGGGCGACCTGCTGATGTGGGACAACGTCGCCGTGCAGCACAAGGCAACCTTTGACTACGACCCGCTGCCGCGACTGCTCTACCGCACCACGGTGCGCGGCCCGGCGGTGGCCGACTCGATGGTGCTGCAATGAAGGAAATCCGCGTCCTGTCGGCCACCGGCATCCTCGGCTCCGGCTTCCGCGAGGAGACCCTGAAACGGGCAATGGGGCTGAAGCCCGATTTCATCGGCGCCGACTGCGGCTCCACCGACCCCGGCCCGCACCACCTCGGCTCCGGCGCGCCGCAGTTCTCCGACGCAGCCTGCAAGCGCGACCTGCGGCTGATGCTGATGGCGGCGCGCGCGGCCAGAATCCCGGTGCTGGTCGGCTCGGCGATGACCGCCGGCACCGACGCCCAGGTCGAACGTCTCGCCGGCATCGCCCGCGAAATCGCGCGCGAGGAAAAGCTCAACTTCAAGCTCGCCACCATTTTCTCGGAGCAGGACCGCGGCTACCTGAAAAAGCGCCTGAAGGAAGGCCGCATCAAGCCGCTGGCCAATGCCCCGGTGTTCGACGAGGGAGTAATCGACCGCAGCAGCCACATCGTCGGCATGTGCGGCGCCGAGCCCTATATCGAGGCGCTGCAGAACGGCGCCGACGTGGTCATCGCCGGGCGCTCCAGCGACACCTCGATCTTCGCCGCGATGCCGGTGATGAAGGGCTTCAACCCGGCCACGGTCTGGCACATGGCCAAGATCATGGAGTGCGGTGCTGCCAGCGTGGTGCTGCGCAAGTACCCGGACTGCAATTTCGCGATCGTCACCGATGACCACTTCATCATCGAGCCGCCGAACCCGGACTACCGCTGCGATCCGGCGAGTGTCGCCTCGCACAACCTCTACGAAAACTCGACCCCGTATGAGCTGGTTGAACCCTCGGGCATCCTGAATACCGTCAACGCCCGCTACGAGGCGGTCTCCGACCGTGCGGTGAAGGTCTCCGGCAGCACCTTCAAACACGCCGCGCGCTACACCATCAAGCTCGAGGGCGCCGAGCTCGCCGGATACCAGAGCATCGTGCTGGGCTCGGTGCGCGACCCGATCATCCTGCGCCAGTTCGACCACTGGCTGGAGAATCTGGTCAAGGCCGCGAAGGACCGCATCCGCGCGGTGATGGGCGACAGCATCGACAGCCAGTACCGGCTCGACATCCGCCAGTTCGGCCGCAACGCCGCGATGGGCGTGCTGGAGCCGGACATGTCCATCGGCCACGAAGTCGGCCTGCTGTTCCAGATCACCGCGCCGACACAGAAACTGGCCAACTCGCTGGCAAAATCACTGAGCCACATCGCTGTGCACTATCCGGTGCCGGAGTGGACCGGGCTGATCACCTCGGTGGCCTTCCCCTACTCGCCGGCCGAGATCGACAAGGGCGCGAGCTACCGCTTCAACATGAACCACGTGGTCGAGCCCGACTCGCCGCTGGAAATGTTCCGCATCGGCTACGAGCAGGTCTGAAAGGGAGAACCCCCATGGCCAAACTCTGGCAAGTGACCAAACTGATCCGCAGCAAGAACTCCGGTCCGTTCGAGCTGACCTTCGACATCATCTTCAAGGAACGCGCGACCTACGAAAAAGTGCGCGACGCGAAGCTGATCAACGCCGAGTGGTTCGGCAGGACCTACCGCCTGAAGCCCGAGGTGGTCGCGATCATCAACTACGACGCCGCGACGGCGATCAAGATCACCATCCCGCGCCCGGTGACCTCGGGCGATATCGACGACGGCGACGTCTTTGGCGGCCAGCAGTACGGGCCGCTGGTGGACTTGGAAGTGCCGGCATGACCCAGCAGGCCGGTGGACTGATCACCGTCCGCCTCGACGTCGCCCCCGAACACGAGGCCGAATTCAACGACTGGTACCGGCTGGAGCATGTGCCGCAGCTGACCGCCCTGCCCGGCTTCGTGCGCACGCGTCGCTATTTCTGCAACACCGCCGATATCCGCTACCTCGCCTGGTACGAAACCGCCGACGAGGGCGTGGAAGCCGCTGCCGATTTCCAGCACATTGTTGCCAATCCCACGCCGTGGTCGCTGCGCATGCGCACGCTCTACGGCGACAAGCGCGAACGCATGAACTTCAAGCTGATGCGCGAAGTGGGCCAAACCGGCTTCGGCGATGCGCCGTGGATGTACATCGTGCACACCGACATCCCCGACCACATCGTCGACGAATACAACGCCTGGTACGACAGCGAACACCTGCCACGCTGCGCCGCGATTCCGGGTGTGCTGCGCGCGCGGCGTTATGCCTCCACCGGCATCCTCGGCGGCAGCACAGACGGACCGAAGTACCTGACCGCCTACGAAATGACCGGCCCCGATGTCTGGGAAAGCCCGGCCGCGCTGCAGGCCCGCAAGACGCCGTGGACGGAAAAAATGCGTTCGCTCTTCAGCAACACCCGGCGCGCGCTCTACCAGCTCGTCGCCCCGGCGCTCGAACACGCGCAGGCACGCGCAATGCCCCGCCTCTCTGTAAAAAAATAATCAATTAAATCATGTATTTACTGGAACACGACGGGAAAACCCTGTTGGCCCGCCACGGCATCCCGCTGCCCGCCGGCTGCCTGCATACCGCAGCGCTCAAACCAGAGCTGCCGCCCGGCCCCTGGGTGGTGAAGGCGCAGATCACCGCCGGCGGCCGCGGCAAGGCGGGACTGATCAGGACTGCCGACAGTCCCGCGGAAGTTGCCGCGCGCAGCGCCGAAATTCTCGGCAAAAGCGCCAAGGGCCGCAGCGTGCGCGCGCTGCGCATCGAGCAGCAGGTACAGGGCGCGACGGAAGCCTATCTGTCGATGATGCTCGACCCGGCCGCTGCCGGCGTGCGCATCATCATGGCGGCCAGCGGCGGCATCGACATCGAAGCCCTTCCGCGCGACGCCCTGAAGACTGCCACCGCGGCGCCCGAGGCCGCCGCGCTGGCCGCCGCGGCCGAGGGGCTGGCCGCCGGAATCCCCGGCGCCACCGGCCGGGCGCTGGCCGAAGCCGGACGCGCGATGGCCCAGGCCTTAATCGCCGAGGAAGCCCTGCTCATCGAAATCAACCCGCTGTTCGTTCGCGCCGACGGTTCATGGCTCGCCGGTGACGCCAAGTTTGTCACCGACGATGCCGCGCTGCCGCGGCAGCCGGCGCAACGTGCACTGCTCGCCGATGTCGGCGGCGCCTATGGCGAAACCGTGCTCAAGGACGCCCACGGCTGCGACTATGTGGTGGTCGACCCCGAGGGCGAGATCGCGCTGCTCACCACCGGCGCCGGCCTGTCGATGATGCTGATCGACGAAATGCGCGGCGCGGGACTCAAGCCCTACAACTTCCTCGACATCCGCACCGGCGGCCTGCGCGGCGAAACCAGGCGCCTGGTCAACGTGCTGCACTGGATGCGCCAGGGACCGAACGTGAAGGTGCTGCTGATCAACATTTTCGCGGGCATCACCGAGCTGGGCGAGTTCTCGCGGCTGCTGGTCAGCGCGCTGAAGGACGTGCCGGAATTCAGGGTGCCGGTGGTCGCACGCCTGGTCGGCAACGGCATGGAAACCGCGCGCGGCGTGCTCGCGGAGGCCGGCATCACGCTGCACAGCGACCTCGATGCCGCGCTGGCCGAAGTGCGCAGCCATCTGGGCTCGCAGGGAGCGCAGCGATGAACCTGCCGCGCATCGACCGCAGCACCCGGGTCATCCTGCAGGGCATCAGCGGCCGCGCCGGAAGGCTGCACAGCCGCCTGATGAAGGAATACGGCACCCA
>JAJTHX010000191.1 GCA_021300125.1 Betaproteobacteria bacterium
GCCGAGGGCGTGCGCCTGTGCCTCGCGGCGCGGCGCAAACCCCTGCTCGAGGAGCTGGCCGCGGAAATCACCGCGGCGGGCGGCCCGGCGCCGGCGATCGTCGAGGTGGACATCATGCAGCAGGGCGCACCGCAGCGCCTCGCCGACGCCGCGCGCGCGGCGCTGGGCCGCATCGACATCCTCGTCAACAGCGCGGGCGGCAGCCGGCCGAAAATTCCGATCGACGCTCCGGAAGAGGAATGGGAAAGCGTGATGACGCTCAACTTCGTGCGCGTGCGCCAGCTCACCCATGCCGTGCTGCCGGACATGATCGCGCGCAAATGGGGCCGCGTGATCAATTTTTCCGGCAAGTCCGAACCCGACTCTCTGCTCGCCGCGACCCCGGCCAAGGCTGCGATCCACGGCTGGTCCAAGGGCCTGTCGCGCGAAGTCGGCAGGCACGGCATCACCGTCAACTGCCTGGCACCGGGGCGCATCATGAGCGAACAGATCCGCCGCAAATACTCGCCGGAATTCCGCGCGCATGAAGAGCAGAATGAAATCCCCCTCGGCCGCTATGGCGAACCCGAGGAAATCGCCGCGATGGCGGTGTTTCTCGCCTCGGCCCGTGGCAGCTACATCACCGGCACCGTGATCCCGGTCGACGGCGGCATGCGCCGGTTCGCGTTTTAGCCGCCCCGGGGAACCCCGGCCGATGATCGCGGTCATCTTCGAAGTGTGGCCGGCCGAGGGACGGCGCCAGGAATACCTCGACATCGCCGCCGGACTGCGACCGCTGCTCGAACAGGTCGACGGCTTCATCTCGGTGGAGCGCTTCGAAAGCCTCACCGAGCCAGGCAAGCTGCTCTCGGTGTCGGTGTTTCGCAATGAGGCCGCGGTCGAAGCCTGGCGCCGGCTTGAAGCTCACCGCACCGCGCAGGCTCGCGGCCGCGGCGGCGTGTTCCGCGACTATCGCCTGCGCGTGGCCGCGGTGATCCGCGATTACAGCCTGCACGAGCGCGCGGAGGCGCCGCAGGACAGCCGCAAACGTCATTCATAAGCATATGTTTTTAAAGAATATTTTTTATGCCCCATGAAATCGGCCTGATCTCGACCGTGGCGATGGCCTTCGGCCTGGCGATCGTGTTCGGGCTGGCGGCGGCGCGGCTGAAACTGCCGCCGCTGGTGGGCTATCTCATCGCCGGCGTGCTCATCGGCCCGCACACCCCCGGCTTCGTTGCCGACATGGAACTCGCCGCGCAGCTCGCCGAGATCGGCGTGATGCTGCTGATGTTCGGCGTCGGCCTGCACCTGTCGCTTGACGACCTGCTCGCGGTGCGCCGCATCGCGCTACCCGGCGCGGTGGTGCAGATCGCCGCAGCCACGGTGATGGGCGCCGCGGTCGCGCATTTCTGGGGCTGGAGCCTCGGCGCCGGCCTGGTCTTCGGTCTCGCGCTGTCGGTGGCGAGCACCGTGGTACTGCTGAAGGCGCTGGAAGCGCGCGGCCTGGTCGACTCGATGAACGGCCGCATCGCGGTGGGCTGGCTGGTGGTCGAGGACCTGGTGATGGTGCTGGCCCTGGTGCTGCTGCCGCCGCTCGCCGGCCTGATCAAGGGCGACGGCGGCGGACTCAGCGGCAGCGACCTTGCACTGACCCTGGGCAAGACGCTGGGCATGGTCGGCCTCTTCATCGTGCTGATGCTGGTGGTGGGCAAGCGCGTGTTTCCGTGGATCCTGTGGCAGGTCGCGCGCACCGGCTCGCGCGAGCTGTTCACGCTGTGCGTGATCGCCGCGGCCCTTGGCATCGCCTTCGGCGCGGCGGCGCTGTTCGGCGTGTCGTTCGCGCTGGGCGCCTTCTTCGCCGGCATGGTGCTGCGCGAATCCGAACTCTCGCACCGCGCCGCCGAGGAATCGCTGCCGCTGCGCGACGCCTTTGCGGTGCTGTTCTTCGTCTCGGTGGGCATGCTCTTCGATCAGATAATGCTCATCGAGCAGCCGCTGCGCGTGCTCGCGGTGGTCGGCATCATCGTCATCGGCAAGTCGCTGGCAGCACTCGCCATCGTGCTGCTGTTCCGATACCCGCTGAACACCGCGCTCACCGTTTCGGCAAGCCTCGCCCAGATCGGCGAGTTCTCGTTCATCCTCGTCGGCCTCGGCGTCGCCCTCGGCCTGCTGCCGCTCGAAGGCCAGAACCTGATCCTCGCCGGCGCAGTGATCTCGATCGCGCTCAATCCGCTGGTGTTCAGCCTGATCGAGCCGATGCTGCGCTGGGTGCGCGAGCGCTCCAGCCTCGCGCGCGCGCTGGAGCAGCGCGACGATCCGCTGGCGCAGCTGCCGATGAGCACCGACCAGAACCTGCTCACCGGTCACGTGCTGGTGGTCGGCTATGGCCGCGTCGGCCGCCGCATCGGCGCAGCCTTGCGCGAACAGGGCATCGCGGTGGTGGTCGCAGAACAGAACCGCGAAACGGTGGAACACCTGCGCGAGGACGGCATCCCCGCGGTGTCGGGCGACGCCGCCGATCGCGCCGTGCTGATCCAGGCCCATGTCGCGCGGGCACGCATGCTGGTGATCGCCGCGCCGGATGCGGCGCGCGCACGCA
>JAJTHX010000057.1 GCA_021300125.1 Betaproteobacteria bacterium
CGCATCATCGAGTACACCGGTGAGCGCATCTCGCATGCCGAGGCCGACCGCCGCTACGCCAAGCTGCATGAAAATTCTTCGCACACCATGCTCTTTGCCGCCACCGACAAGGTGGTGATCGACGCCACCAAGCGCGGCGGGCCTGCGCGCTGGATCAATCATTCCTGCGCACCCAACTGCGAGGCGAATGAGGAGGAGGGGCGTGTGTTCATCGACGCCATCCGCACCATCAAGCCGGGCGAGGAGCTGTCGTACGACTACAGCCTGGTGCTGGAAGAGCGTCATACGCCGAAGCTCAAGCGCGAACATCCCTGTTACTGCGGCGCGCGCAACTGCCGCGGCACGCTGCTCGGCAAGAAGCGTTAGGGCGCGGGCTCGGTGTATCCCGCGCGGCGGCTTCAGTCGCCGGCGTGCTTGAGGCGCATCGTCCGCACCCGGGGCGAGGCGAAGATGGTGCCGTGCTTGACGTGTGCCTCATGGTTGGCCTCGACGTTGTCGAGGTCATAGAGGTAATTGACCATGAAGCCCGCGGCGTTCTGCATGCCCTTGGGCGAGGGGTCGCCCAGCCAGCGGATCATTTCAATGCTGGCGCCGTTGCCGAGGTGGAAGCGCGCGACCGGGTCCACCGGGCGCGAGGATTCGGTCTTGGCTTCGAGCAGGTATTCGGCAATCCTGTCCTGCAGCGCCGGCTTCACCTGTTGTGCGAGCACCGGATCGAGGTGCCAGTCCAGGCGAGATATTTCCGGCAGCAGCGCATCGTCCTTGTGGGTGCGCTTCATCCAGCCCATGAATCCCGGGATCGGCGACAGCGTGACGAAAGTGCGCAGTTGCGGAAAGTCGCGCTTGAGCTCGGCCGCCACCTGCTTGATCAGGAAGTTGCCGAAGGACACTCCGCGCAGGCCGCGCTGGCAGTTCGAGATCGAATAGAACACCGCGGTTCGCGCCGCGCGCGGATTGATCGGTACCCGGCCGTCGGCGAGCAGCGGCGCGATGGCATCGGGAATGTCGTGGGTCAGCGCGACCTCGACGAAGATCAGTGGATCGTCCGCCAGCGTCGGGTGGAAAAACGCGAAGCACTTGCGGTCGGGCGGATCAAGGCGGCGGCGCAGGTCGCCCCAGCCCGAGATTTCATGCACCGCCTCGTAGCGGATGATCTTTTCCAGCACCACCGCCGGCGTGTGCCAGTCGATCGGCCGCAGCTGCAGGAAGCCGCGGTTGAACCACGAGCGGAACAGCTGTTCGAAATCGGCATCGACCTCGGCGAGTTCTGGGTGTTCGCGCAGGTGGTCGATGAGGTCCTCGCGCATGCGCAGCAGGCTTTCGGTGCCGCTGGGCGCGAAGTTGAGCCGGCGCAGCAGTTCCATGCGCCGTGCTTCCGAGACTTCGTGCACCTGGCGGATGGTTGCCGGATGCGGGTCGGCAAAATAGGCGCGGATCGCACCGTCGAGGCGCTGCGGGTCGGCGGCAAAGCGCGAGGCCAGGCTCTGCATGAATTCGCGCTTGCCCTCCGGGGGCAGCGCGGCGTAGCGGTCGAGGATGCGCCGTGCCAGCGCAACACCCGAGGCTTCGCCGGCCTCGGAAAAAAGCGTTTCAACGGCTTCAGCCAGCCAGTTCTGGCGGCGGCGGTCGCGCAGGTTGCGGCTGCGCGAGGTCAGTCCCCGCCACAGCCGCTTGAGCAGGCCGGTTTTCTCGGCTGCAGTCTCCTGCGGATCAGTTGTCGACTTTGACACCAGAGGCTTTCACCACCTTGGCCCAGGTGGCAATTTCCTGCTTGATGAATTTCTCGAACTCCGCCGGGCTTTGCCCGCCGGGCGTGGCACCCAGGGAATCCCAGACCTTTTTCACTTCCGGCAGCGCCATGGTTTTCACCGTCGCCTGGTACATGCGGTCGATGATCGGCCGCGGCGTGCCCCTGATCGCCCACAGGGCGTACCAGGTGGTGACATCCATGTTGACGCCGGACTCCATTAGCGTCGGCACATCAGGCATCAGGTCGGATCGTTTGGCGGTGGTGACTGCCAGCGCACGCAGGCGGCCCGAGCGCACGTTGGGGACGGCCGTACCCATGCCGTCAAAAGCCATGTCGACTTCGCCCGAGATCAGTGCTGGAGTCAGCGGACCGGCGCCCTTGAACGGGATGTGGTTGAGTTTGGTGCCGGTGAGCACATTGAACAGCTCGCCGTTCATGTGGTGCGTGGTGCCGACGCCGGCGGAACCGAAGTTGATCTTGCCTGGTGCGCGTTTTTCCAGGGCGATCAGTTCCTTGATGGTTTTGACCGGGATCGAGGGGTGGATCACGACCATGCTCGGCACATAGGCAGCCACCGTCACCGGCAGGAAGTCGCGCTCGAGGCTGTAGGACAGCTTGCGGTAGAGGGATTCCGCGATGGTGTGGTGGACCGCACCCATGAACCAGGTGTATCCGTCGCCGGGCGCGCGCGAGGCAGTGCCCGCACCGAGCGTGCCGCCGGCACCGCCGATGTTTTCGATCAGCACCTGCTGGCCGAGCTCGGCATTGAGCCGTGATGCCAGGGGACGGGCAAAAGCATCGGTGCCGCCGCCGGCCGGGAACGGGTTGATGATGCGTACGGCGCGGGTCGGCCAGTTCTGTGCCTGTGCGGCTGCGATGCCGCTGTAAGCCAGGCTTGCGGCAACGATCAGTCCCAGGGCCAGGTTCGGGCGAGTTGGGGTCATGGCTTGCTCCTCCGATGGATTGTGGGCGCTATGGCTGCGCCGGAACGCGTTGAATACGCGGCTTTTCCCGATGCATTCTAGGGAATTGCCGGAGCCTTGTATATCGCCGGCCGGGCATCCTGGCGACGGTTTCTGCGAATGCCCCGCCCGCTTGTCAGCCCGGCCGGTTGCGCATCCAGTCCGCGGTGCCGTAGAGGGCCTTGAGCAGGGCCTCGCGCAGGGGCGGCTCGACCCCCTGGTCTTCCATGGCCTGCAGCATGCAGGCAAGCCAGGCATCGCGTTCGGCCTCGCCGATGGGATAGGGCAGGTGGCGTGCCCGCAGCATCGGGTGCCCATATTTCTCCATGTACAGGGGCGGGCCGCCGAGCCAGCCCGAGAGAAAGCGGTAGAGCTTGTCGCGCGAGCCGGCAAGGTCGGCCGGGTGCAGCTTGCGGATGCCGTAATACTCCGGCACGGAGTCCATCAGCTCGTAAAAGCGGTCGACCAGCTGGCGCACGGCATTGTCGCCGCCGAGTGCGGTGTAGGGGGTTGCTTCGGTGTTCTCGCTCATGCCGTCCTGTGTCAGGGATTGCCGCGGTTGACCAGTGCCACGCCGGTGAGCGCCACCGCCATGCCCGCGATGGCCATGAGGCCGAGCGTCTCACCGAACATCAGCCAGGCCATCACCGCGGTGACCGCCGGGGTCAGGTAAAACAGGCTGGTGACGCGGGTGGCTTCGCCGCGCTCGATCAGGCGGAACAGCAGGCTGGTGGCGCCCACCGACAGTACCAGCACCAGCCAGCCCAATGCAATCAGGAACTCCGCGGTCCATGACACAGCCATGGTCTCGGTTGCGGCGGCCAGCGGCAGCGTCAGCAGCAGTGCCGCGGCGAACTGGATGACTGCGCCGGCACGGGCATCAAAGGAAGGGCAGTGGCGTTTCTGGTGGAGCATGCCGAGGGTGATGCTGGCCAGCGCCAGCAGCGCAAGCAGGACACTGGCGGGGCTCATGCCCTGCAATGATATTTTTTGCCAGACCACCAGCGCGACCCCGGCCAGGCCGAGCGCGAGGCCCAGCCACTGCACGCGGTTCACGCGTTCGCCGAGCAGGGGGCCGGCCGCGGCAGCGGTGAGCAGCGGCTGCAGGCCGACGATCAGCGCGGCCACACCGGCCGACATGCCGAGGTGGATGGCGCAGAACACGCCGCCGAGGTAGCCCCCCTGGATCAGCGCGCCGGCGATGGCGATGTGTCGTGTTTCACGCCAGTGTGCCGGCCATCGCGCGCGGACGGCCAGCGCCAGCGGCAGCATCACCGCGATCACTGCGGCGTAACGCAGGGTGAGGAAAGTCAGCGGCTCGGCGTGGGGCAGGCCCAGCCGGGCGCCGATGAAGCCGGTGCTCCACAGCAGCACGAACAGCGCGGGCACCGCGGCTGCGGGCAGGCCGCCCTGCATGAGGTCAGGCGGCCTGGTCGACGCGGCTTGCCTTCTTGCGCTCGTGTTCCTTCAGGTGGCGCTTGCGGATGCGGATCGACTTCGGCGTGATCTCGACCAGCTCGTCATCGGCGATGAATTCGATCGCCGATTCCAGGGTCACCTGGATTGGGGGCACCAGGCGCACCGCTTCGTCGGTGCCCGAAGCGCGCACATTGGTGAGCTGCTTGCCCTTGATCGGGTTGACGACGAGGTCGTTGTCGCGGCTGTGGATGCCGATGACAATGCCTTCGTACAGCGGATCGCCGGGGCTGACGAACATGCGGCCGCGCTCCTGCAGCTTCCACAGCGCGTAGGCCACCGCGGCGCCGTCCTCGGCCGAGATCAGCACGCCGTTGCGGCGTTCTTCCATGTCGGGTTTCATCGGGCCGTAGTCGTCGAAGACATGGCTCATGATGCCGGTGCCGCGGGTCATGGTCAGGAATTCCGACTGGAAGCCGATCAGGCCGCGCGCCGGGATGCGGTAGTCGAGTCGCACGCGGCCCTTGCCGTCGGGCTGCATGTCCTGCAGGTCGCCGCGGCGCGCGCCCAGGGCTTCCATCACTGCGCCCTGGTTGGCCTCGTCGACGTCCACGGTGAGCATTTCGTACGGTTCCTGCTTCTCGGGACCATTCTCGCCGTTGACTTCGCGCAGCACCACGCGCGGGCGCGACACCGCGAGTTCGTAGCCTTCGCGGCGCATGTTTTCAAGCAGGATGGTCAGGTGCAGCTCGCCGCGGCCGGACACCTCGAACACGTCGGCGTCGGCGGTATCTTTCACGCGCAGCGCGACGTTGCTCATCAGCTCCCGCTGCAGGCGCTCGCGGATCTGGCGGCTGGTGACGTATTTGCCCTCCCGACCTGCCAGCGGCGAAGTGTTGACCTGGAAGTTCATGGTCAGCGTCGGCTCGTCGACCTTCAGCATCGGCAGGGCTTCGGGATGGTCGGGGTCGGTGATGGTGACCCCGATGCCGACTTCCTCGACACCGTTGATCAGCACGATGTCACCGGCCTGGGCTTCCTGGACCTGGGTGCGTTCGA
>JAJTHX010000187.1 GCA_021300125.1 Betaproteobacteria bacterium
GCCAGCGGTGCCGACGCGGTGGTGCTCGGTGACCTGGGCTGCATGCTCAATATCGAGGGCCGCTTGCGCCGGCGTGGCGATGCCAAAACGCAGGTGCTGCATGTGGCGGAGGTGTTGGCGGGGCATTCTTCCGACGAGGCCGAGCCTTCTCGCGCGGGCGACTGAATCCCGCGCAGCGGTTTTCCGACTTCCCGCCGGCCGCTGGCCGGGCGCAGCTCAGGGATATACTTGTCTGATGCAAGTCACTTCCATGCACTTCAAGGCCCGCGCCGGCGAAAAGCTGGCTGACCGGCGCCTGCAGTCGGCCCTGAAGAAGCTGCAGGGCAACTTCGTCAAGGGTCGCGCCGACCGCATCGCCGAGCTGGACAACTTTGCCGACATCCGCGACGCCGCGGCGGCGATCCGCGACCGCGCGCTGGCGAACCTGGACCTCTACCTGGAGGCTTTCGAGCAGAAAGCGACCGCCGCCGGGGCGGTGGTGCACTGGGCGCAGACCCACGACGACGTCAACCGCATCGTGCGCGAGATCGCCGCGCAGCACGGCGTGCGCAAGGTGGTCAAGTCGAAATCCATGGTGACAGAGGAATGTGGCCTCAATGTTGCGCTTGAAGGCGCGGGGCTGGAGGTGGTGGAGACCGACCTCGGCGAATACATCCTGCAGCTGGCGCAGGAGCCGCCTTCGCACATCGTCGCGCCGGTGGTGCACAAGACCCGCGACGAGGTGTCCGACCTCTTTGCCGAAAAGCACAACGCCCCCCGGCTGACTGACATCCCGGCCTTGTGCCGCGAGGCGCGCGAGAAGCTGCGCCCGCACTTCCTGTCGGCCGACATGGGGGTGTCCGGCGCCAATTTCATCGTCGCCGAAACCGGCTCGACACTGATCGTCACCAACGAGGGCAATGGCCGCATGGTCACCACGCTGCCGAAGGTCCATGTGGCGATCACCGGCATCGAGAAGGTGGTGCCGACGCTGGAGGATGTGACGACGCTGCTGCGCCTGCTGCCGCGCCACGGCACCGGGCAGAGCATCACCAATTACATCTCGGTGAACACCGGTCCGCGGCGCGCGGGTGATTCCGACGGCCCCGGGCATTTTCACGTGATCCTCGTCGATGCCGGTCGCAGCGACCTGCTCGGCGGCGATTTCAGGGAGATGCTGCGCTGCATCCGCTGCGGCGCCTGCATGAACCACTGCCCGGTCTACCAAAGCGTCGGCGGGCATGCTTACGGCTGGGTCTATCCGGGGCCGATGGGCTCGGTGCTGACGCCCAGCTACGTCGGGCTGGAGCAGACCCGCGACCTGCCCAACGCGGCGACCCTGTGCGGCCAGTGCCATGTGGCCTGCCCGGTGAAGATCCCGCTGCCAGAGCTGCTGCGCAAGCTGCGCGAACGGCAGTTTGCCCGCGGGTTGAAGCCCTGGCCGGAAACCCTGGCGCTGAAAGCCTGGGGGTGGCTGGCGGCACGCCCCGCGCTGTATGCGCTGGCGACCCGTTTCAAGGCGCGGCTGCTCAGGGCGATGGCCGACGAGCGCGGCATGATCCGCAGCCTGCCCTTCGGCGGCGGCTGGACCGACCGCCGCGATTTTCCGGCGCCGCAGGGACGGACGTTTCGGGATCTGTATCAAGCGTCAAAGGCAAAGGCGAATTAACAGGATGGACAGGATTTCAGGATTAAAAACAGGGGACGACTGTCCAGCGTACCGAATTGGCTTTTATCCTGAATATCCTGTCCATCCTGTACATTGATTTTCAGTTTTTAATCGGGAACACCATGAACAAACCGCAAGACCTCAACACCACCATTCCGCTGTGGATCGACGGCCAGCCGCAGGCGGCGCGGTCTTCGCGCACCGCGGGTGTCACCAACCCGGCCACCGGCGCGGTGATCCGCCAGGTGCCGCTCGCCGATGCTTCCGACATTGATGCCGCCGTGGCCGCCGCGAAAAAGGCCCTGCCGGGCTGGCGCGACACGCCGCCGCTGCGCCGCGCGCGCATCCTGATGAAATTCCGCGAGCTGCTGGTGGCGCACCACGAGGAGCTGGCGAAGCTGGTCACCGAGGAGCACGGCAAGACCCTGCCCGACGCGATGGGGTCCGTGCAGCGCGGCATCGAAGTGGTCGAATTCGTCACCGGCATCCCGCACCTGCTCAAGGGTGAACACAGTCCCGATGTCGGCACCGGCGTGGACACCCATTCGCTGCGTCAGCCGGTCGGCGTGTGCGCCGGCATCACGCCGTTCAACTTTCCGGTGATGGTGCCGCTGTGGATGTTTCCGGTGGCCATCGCCTGCGGCAATACCTTCGTGCTGAAACCCTCGGAGAAGGTGCCCTCGGCGTCGATGCGCATGGCCGAACTGCTCAAGCAGGCCGGGCTGCCCGATGGCGTTCTCAATGTCGTGCACGGCGACAAGTTCGCGGTCGATGCCCTGCTGCATCACCCCGATGTGAAGGCGGTGTCCTTCGTCGGTTCGACGCCCATCGCCAAATACATATACGAGACCTGTGCCAATGAAGGCAAACGCGTGCAGGCGCTGGGCGGCGCGAAGAATCATGCGGTGGTGCTGGCCGATGCCGACCTCGATTTTGCGGCGGACGCGCTGATCGGCGCCGCCTACGGTTCGGCCGGTGAGCGCTGCATGGCGATTTCGGCGGTGGTGGCGGTGGAGGAGGTGGCCGATGCGCTGGTGGCGAAACTGAAGGCGGCTGCGGAAAAACTGAAGATCGGCGGCGGCACCGCGCCCGGCGTGGACATGGGTCCGGTGATCAGCAAACCACACCGCGACAAGATTTCAGGTTATGTCGATCAGGGTGTCGCCGCCGGGGCAAAACTGGTGCTGGATGGCCGCGGCGTGAAGATTCCGGGCGGTGAGAACGGCTATTTCATCGGGGCTTCGCTGTTCGACCGGGTCACCACCGACATGAGCATTTACCGCGACGAGATTTTCGGGCCGGTGCTGGTGGTGCTGCGGGTGAAATCGCTGGACGATGCGATCACGATGATCAACAACAACCCCTACGCCAACGGCACCGCGGTGTTCACGCGCTCCGGGGGTGCCGCGCGCCGCTTCGAGCGCGAGATCGAGGTCGGCATGGTCGGCATCAACGTGCCGATTCCGGTGCCGATCGCCTTTTATTCCTTCGGCGGCTGGCGCAGTTCGCTGTTCGGGGACCAGCATGTGCATGGCCCGGAGGGCGTGCGTTTCTACACCCGCGGCAAGGTGGTGACCACGCGCTGGCCCGACGAGCGCGCACTGCCCACCGGTTTCAACATGCCGACGCTGGGATGATCGCGATCGTGATCGAATTCGAGCTGAGGCCGGGCTGCCGCGACGGCTTTGTCGAACGGCTGCGGCCTGATGCCCTCGAAACGCTGGGCGACCACGGCTGCCTGCGCATGGAGGTGCTGCTGCCGCAGGGCGGCGGTGACCGCGTGCTGCTGTCTGAGTTGTGGCGCGACCGCGCTTCGATCGAGCGCCACCGCGCCAAACCGGGACACAGTCATGCCTGGCAGGAGGCGCTGATCGCCTCCAAGCGTGTCACGCCCTGTGACGTACTGCAGGGCTGACATGGATTCGCGCGCCAGCGTTCTTGCCCGCATCCGTGCCCGCCTGGGCAAGGCGGTGACACCCGCCGCGGCCGAGCGCGCACAGGTGGCAGAGTATCTGGCCGGCCATCCCCAGGGGCCGCGGCCGGGGATGCCGGCTGACACCATCGCGCGGTTTTGCGAGCGGGCGCTGGGCCTGATGACCAGCGTCTCGGAACTGTCCACACTGGATGAGCTGCCGGCCGCGGTGGCGCGGTATCTCGCCGCGCAGGGGCTGCAGCCGGCGGCGGTGTGCTGGCCGCAGTTCGCCGCGCTCGACTGGCGCGGCGCGGGGCTGGAGGTGGCAGCGCGCCCCGCGCGCGACGGCGATCTCGTCGGTATCACTGGCGTGTTCTGCGCCATTGCCGAGACCGGCACGCTGATGCTGTGTTCCGGCGCAGCCAGCCCGGCGGCGAGCAGTCTGTTGCCGGAAACCCATATCGCGGTGGTGCCGCGCACACGCATCGTGTCCGGGATGGAGGAGGGATGGGCGCTGTTGCGCGCCGAATCCGGCGTGATGCCGCGCGCGGTCAATTTTGTATCGGGCCCTTCCCGCACGGCCGACATCGAGCAGACCGTGACCCTCGGGGCGCACGGCCCTTACCGGGTGCATGTGCTGCTGCTTTCTCAATGAGCGTGAGTGGCCATGACAATCCGGCTCCGGCTTGACCGGGGTCAAGTTCCGCGCCGGTTATCGCGCTAGCATCTGTCTCGGGCGTGCAGATGATCGGAGGACCGGAGTATGCGATGCAAAAGCAGGATGTGGATGCTGGCGATGCCGGCAATGCTGGTGATGGGCATGTCCGCCCAGGCCCAACCCTCCGCGGTTTGCATGCCGCAGGATCCGCCAAGCGTGATCTCGGGAGGCGTGGGCGAAACCGAGCTGCAGGCCCTGCGCGAGGTCGAGTCCGGCCATAACCTGAAGCTGGTGTTCACGCTGGAGGGCGGCCAGTTCGTTACCGATGTGGATGTGGAGATCAGCGGTGCCGCATCCGATCACATCCTGCGTCATCGCGCGCGTGGCCC
>JAJTHX010000070.1 GCA_021300125.1 Betaproteobacteria bacterium
CGAAATGCTCGGCCAGCTCTACAGCAGCGGCCCGAAGGCGATGGCCGCGGTGAAGCGGATGATCCCCGCCAGCGCCCACGCGCTGATCGGCGACGACATCGTCAAGCGTACCGCCGACGGCATCGCCGAAATCCGCGCCACGCCCGAGGCACAGGAAGGCCTGAGCGCATTCCTGGAAAAACGCAGACCGGCGTGGACCGAGCCGCCCAAGGCCAAAGGCGCTGCACGACCCGGGGCTGCCGGCAAGCGCAGCAAGCGCTGAGCGGAACGGGTCTGCCCATGACACTGCCGAAAAAGGTCCGCATCGTCGAGGTCGGCCCGCGGGACGGCCTGCAGAACGAAGCCAAGCCGGTACCCGCCGCCGCCAAGATCGAACTGATCCACCGCCTGCAGGATGCCGGCGTGTCGATCATCGAGGCCACCGCCTTCGTGTCGCCCAAATGGGTGCCGCAGATGGCCGACAACGCCGAGGTGATGGCAGGCATCCGCCGCAAGCCCGGCGTCACCTATCCGGTGCTGGTGCCCAACATGAAAGGTCTGGACGCGGCAATCGCTGCCGGTGCCGACGAGGTGGTGGTGTTCGGTGCCGCCACCGAGAGCTTTTCGAAGCGCAACACCAACTGCAGCATTGACGAGGGCCTCGCCCGTTTCGAGGGGGTTGCGCAAGCGGCCATCGCCAAAGGCATACGGGTGCGCGGTGACATTTCAGTCTGCCTCGGTTGCCCCTATGAAGGCAAAGTCGATCCCGCCGCGGTGGTGCACGTCGCGCGCGCGCTGGATGCCATGGGCTGCTACGAGATCACCGTCTGCGACACCATCGGTATCGGCACCGCCGGTGAAACGCGCCGGATGATCGAGGCAGTGGCGAAGCACATTCCGGTCGAACGCATGGCCGGCCACTTCCACGACACCTACAGCCAGGCGCTGACCAACATCTATGCCGCACTCGAATGCGGCATCATGACTTTCGACAGTTCGGCTTCAGGCCTCGGTGGCTGCCCTTACGCCAAAGGGGCCACCGGCAATGTCGCCACCGAGGATGTGCTCTACCTGCTCAACGGCCTTGGCATCGAAACCGGCATCAACATGGACGGGCTGATCGCCGCCGGCGACTTCATCTGTGGCGTACTCGGCCGCCCGACGCTGTCACGCGTGGCACGCGCGATCCGTGCCCGGTCGGCGTAATGTCGGTGACACCCCCCGCGGCGGATGCCGGCGACATCGAATCGCCGTGTGTGCGCGTATGCATCCTCGACCGCGTGCAGCGCCTTTGCATCGGCTGTTACCGCAACCTGGACGAGATCAGCTTCTGGTCCCGCTACAGCAATGCGCAAAGACAGGAAGTGCTGGCGCAGATCGAGATCCGCCGCGCCACGATCAAGCTTGAAGACTGACCCGGAGTCCGCACCATGCCCCTGCCCGCCCCCAAGCCCCGTACCCTGAAACATACCCGCAGCGTCGAGTGCAGGGGCTATGAACGCGAGGACGGCCTGTGGGACATCGAAGGCCACCTCGTTGACACCAAGACCTATGTCCACTCGCGCCGTGACGGCGGCCGCGAGCGCCAGCCCGGGGATGCGGTGCATGACATGTGGCTGCGCCTGACGATCGACCTCGACCTCAGGATCCACGACGTCGAAGCCGCCACCGACAGCAGCCCCTACGAGGGCTGTGGCGGCATCACCCCCAATTTCAAGCGCCTGGTCGGACTGACCATCGGGCCCGGCTGGCGCAAGGCCATCAGCGAGCGCGTCGGCGGCGTTGAAGGCTGCACCCATCTGGTCGAACTGCTGGGTCCGCTCGGCACCACGGCCTTCCAGGCTACCGGTCGCGCCCGCGAAGCCCGCAACGCCGGCAAGCCGGTGACCAGGAAGCCTTACCAGATCAACTCCTGCCACACCTACAAGGACGATTCGCCGGCAGTGCAGGAGCGCTGGCCGCAGTTCTACACCGGCAAGCGCTGACCGGCCTCAGCCCCGGCGCAGGTACCACCACCGCGCCAGCGGCGACAACACGCCGAAGATGCCGATGCTGGCAAAGGCCAGCCCCCAGGCGGTGACGCTCTGGTTGCCCCCGGCCAGATCCAGCGTCAGCCCGAACACCAGAGGTGCAAGGAAAGCGGTGCTGAAACCGAGGAAGGAATACACCGCCATCATGGCGCCGCGCATCTCCGGCGGAGTGGCGGCGACGGCGCCTGAGGTCAGCGCACCGGAGTCGCCCAGCATCGCGCCGTAATGCACCATCATCAGCAGCACCACGATGTACCAGGGCCAGGCCGCGGTGAACCCGATCAGGCAGGCGATGACCCCGGACAGCGTCATGAACAGGAAAATGATGCGGCTGCGACCGAAACGGATCGCCAGCTCGTTGCCGGTGACGCTGAACACCGGGCCCAGCACGTTGATCATCGCCGCCAGTGTCGCCGCCGACAGCGCCATGGGCGCATGTTCGGGCTGCAGCGCCGCGCAGAACACCAGGAAGGCCACCATCCAGGAGCGCTGGCCGAACAGTTCGTAGTTGTGAGCCGCATAGCCGATGATGTACGGCAGTGTCCTGCGGTTTTTCAGCACCGGCCGGAAATCGAGCAGGCGGCTGTCGTGGTGCGCGGCCGCACGCACCCGCCCCATCGGCATCGCGAAGGTCACCAGCAGTCCGGCCAGTACCGGCCCCGCGGCGCCGAACCAGAATGCCCACTGCCAGTCCATGGTCGCACCGATCCTGCCCGCGACCAGGATCGAGATGGTCGAACCGACGCCGAAGCTCGCCGTGTAAAACGCGGTGGCGCGGGACTGTGCCGAGCCTTCAAGGTGGTCGGTGAGCGCCTTCAGCCCCGGCATGTAGGTGCCGCCGAGGGCGGCTCCGATCAGGAACTGCGCGAATGCGGCGCTCCAGAACCCCTGTCCGAACAGGGCAAAAAACGCCGCGCCGGCACTGGCGATGAGGCAGGCACCCAGATAGATTCGGCGCGAATCCATGCGGTCGGTGAGGCTGGAGAGCACCGGCACCGACACCATGTAGCCGGCAAACATGAAGCCGCTGATCGCACCGGCCTCGGAATTGGACAGCCCCCACTGCTTCTGCAACAGCGGCAGCAGCGTGGTGTAGGCGGCAAAACCGGTCATCGACAGCGCCTCGGCGAGGCACATGATGAAGGTCAGGCGTTTGGCTGAGGGCGGTTTTGCCGTGCCCATGATGCGTCTCCCCTTTGCTGTTTGGCGTGACCCTGTTGACTCTTATACCGCGCCGGCATCACGCAGCAGTTTGGCGATGGCCTCGGCGATCCTGCGGTAACCGTCCGCGTTGGGATGGATCGGGTCCGACTTCAGCTCCGGGCTGTAGAGGACGCTGGTCACGATCTTGCCTTCATAGGGAATGCCGAACTCCCCGGCCAGCTTGGCGTAGAACTGCGGCGCGCTGGTGATCAGGCCCGGCTCCGGCACGCCGACCAGCACCATGTCGATGCCCCGTGCACGTATGGTCTTCAGGATTTCACGCAGGTTGGATTCGATCACCGGCTGCGGCTGCTTGCGCAGCATGTCGTTGCCGCCAAGGCAGACGATGACCAGTCTCGGGCGGTGCTCGTCAAGCAAGCCCGGCAAGCGCGCGAGGCCTCCTGCGGTCTGTTCACCGGGAACACCCGCACGCAGAACATTGCGGCCAATCAGCTGCGCCAGCACCTCCGGATAGCTGGCTTCGGGTTTTGCGCCAGTGCCGTAGGTCAGGCTGTCGCCGAAGGCGAGCACGATGTCGCCGGGGGCAAGCTTGGCGACTTTCGGCGTCGAACCTCCGCAAGCCGAGATGAAGGCCACTGCACACAGCGCAAGCATCCAGCGCAGAAGCTTCACGATCACCGCCCCTTGTAGAGTCCGCGCCTGAAATCGCGGACGATCTCGCGCGCGGCGTTGCGCCCGGGCAGGCCGCTGACACCGCCTCCGGGGTGGGTGCCGGAGCCGCACAGATACAGCCGCTTCACCGGCGAACGGTAATCGGCATGGCCAAGCACCGGCCTCGCGGTCCAGAGCTGGTCCAGCGTCAGCGCGCCATGGAAAATGTCGCCTCGGGTCAGTCCGAACTCGCGCTCAAGGTCGAGCGGCGACAGTATCCGCCGCGCGATCACGGCATCACGGAAATTCGGTGCGAAGCGGGTGACGGTGTCGATCACGTGGTCGGCAGCATCCTCGCGGATCGCATCCCAGGTCAGGCCCGAAGGCAGGTCATAGCTGAAATGCTGGCAGAACAGGCTCGCCACATGGGCACCCTCCGGTGCCAGGGATTCGTCCACCGTTGACGGAATCAGCATCTCCACCACCGGCGCGCGCGAGCAGCCATAGGTGCGGGCATCGAAATAGGCCTGCTCCATGTAGGCCAGCGTCGGCGCGATGATGATCCCCGACTGGTGATGCGCTGCCGGCACGGCACCGGGCAGGCAGGTGAAATCAGGCAGTTCGCGCAACGCGACGTTCATGCGGAAGGTGGCGGAATCGCATTTCCAGGCACGCATACGGCGCAGGAATTCGCCATCAAGCGCCGGGGCGTCAATCAACCGGGTGTAGAGCAGCCTCGGGTTGACGTTGGCCGCGACACAGCGCGCCTCGATCACACGCCCGTCCCTGAGCTGGACGCCCTGGGCGCCGCGCGAATCGACACAGACATTGACCACTTCGGCGTTGAGGTCGATATGCACGCCACGCGCGCGCGCCTCCGCCGCCATGGCCTGGGTGATGGCGCCCATGCCGCCGATGGCGTGCCCCCAGGCTCCGCGCCGGCCGTTGACCTCGCCGAAAACATGATGCAGCAGTACGTAGGCGGTACCCGGCGCGTAGGGGCTGGCAAAGTTGCCGACGATGGCATCGAAGCCGAAAGCAGCCTTGATCGGTGCCGACTCGAACCAGGCGTCGAGCAGGTCTCCGGCGCTTTTGGTGAACAGGTCCAGCACCTCGCGCCTTGCCGCCATGTCCAGGCGCTTGAAGCGGCGGGCGGTTTTCAGCGCCGCAATCAAATCACCAACGCCGCCGCCAACATTGGGCGGGGTTTCCAGCGTCATCTCTCGCAGCACCCCCGCGACGCGCTCCAGCATGGCGTAATACGCCGGCAGTTTCTCGGCGTCGGCCTTTGAAAACCGCGCAACCTCGGCCCGGGTCTGCTCCAGCGAAGGACCCACCTTCAGGCAGTCGCCATCGGACAGGGGCAGGAAGTTCGACAGGGGGCGCTCGACGATGCGCAGGCCATGATCGGCCAGGCGCAGATCGCGGATCACCTGCGGATGCAGCAGGCTGACCGTATAGCTGGCGGTCGAATTGCGGAATCCGGGATGGAATTCCTCGGTCACGGCGGCGCCGCCAACCACGCCGCGCCGTTCAAGCACCCTGACCTTGAGTCCGGCGGCGGCCAGATAGCAGGCACAGGCCAGACCGTTGTGTCCGCCGCCGACGATCAGCACATCGCAGGCAACAGGTGGCGGCATGTGGCGGTTGGGGATTGGCGGTCGCAGGGAAAATTTGGCGCGCCCGAGACGATTCGAACGTCCGACCCCTGCCTTCGGAGGGCAGTACTCTATCCAGCTGAGCTACGGGCGCGTAACCGGTTCAATTCTAGCACGCCCCCCTCAGCGCCCGTTTTACCGGGGGTGGTGTAGCCGGCTATAATCAGCGCTTTGTCGAAGCCTGTGGATCCGCCATGAGCGACTCGCATCCTCCCGAACATTCCAGCCCGATCAAGACCCCGAAACAGCTCGTGATCGTGATCGTTGTTTCCTTTGTGGTGCCTGTGTTGCTGATCGTGATGCTGGCGCAGCTTGCGATGGACCTTGCCGGCCCCTCCGCCACCGACAGCGCTGCAGCAGAGGAAGCGGTGGCCAAGCGCATCAAGCCGGCAGGCACCGTTGTGGTTGCCGATGCCAGCGCACTGCAGCAGGTGCGCGACGGCAAGACCGTCACTGAAGCCGCCTGTATCGCCTGCCACGCCAGTGGCGCGCTCAACGCGCCCAAGATCGGCGACAAGGCGGCCTGGGGCAAACTCACCGGTCGCGGCCTGGACGCGCTGACTGCAAGTGCGATCAAGGGCGTGCGCCAGATGCCGGCACGCGGCGGCAATCCGGACATTTCCGATGTCGAGATCGCACGCGCCATTGTCTACATGGTCAACCAGTCCGGTGGCAACTGGAAGGAACCCGCAGCACCTGCTCCCGCGGCGGCCACTGCTGCCGCTGCGCCGGCTGCTGCAGCGGTGATGGTCGCCGCTGCCGCCCCCGCTGCCACGGGGGGCGACGCCGCCCGCGGCAAGAGTGTCTACGACTCAAGCTGCGCGGCCTGCCACAGCGCCGGTGTCGCCGGCGCCCCCAAAACCGGCGACAAGGCAGCCTGGGCGCCGAGACTGAAGTCTGGAAAGGATGCGCTCTACGCCGCAGTGCTCAAGGGCAAGGGCGCGATGCCGGCCAAGGGCGGCAATGCCTCGCTCACCGAAGCCGACGTCAAGGCCTCGGTCGATTACATGCTGGGCCTGGTCAAGTAACACCACGGACGGGTCGAACATGTCCCGGCAAAAGGCGCAGCCGGGCTGCGCCTTTTTCTTTTTCGGCGGCGGCTGAGCATGGCCACCTATGCCATCGGGGATGTCCAGGGCTGTTACGAACCGCTGCGCCGTCTGCTCGACCGCATCCGCTTCGATCCTGCAAATGACAGGCTGTGGTTTGCCGGCGACATCGTCAATCGCGGACCACACACCCTGGAAGTGCTGCGGTTCGTGCGCGGCCTGGGCAACGGTGCGGTGACGGTACTCGGCAACCACGATCTGCATCTGCTGGTGGTCGCCGCCGGCGTGCGCTCACCGCACCACGGCGACACACTCGACAGCCTGCTGGCCGCACCCGACCGCGACGAACTGCTCGACTGGCTGCGCCGGCGCCCCTTGCTGCATGCCGAGGCAGACTGGGCGATGGTGCATGCCGGTCTGCTGCCGCAATGGTCGATCACGCAGGCGCGCGCGCTCTCCGCCGAGGTCGAAGCCATGCTGCAGGGGCCGCAGTACTGCGAATTCCTGCAGCACATGTACGGCAACAAGCCGCGGCGCTGGTCGGACGATCTTGAGGGTTTTGACCGGCTGCGCGTGGTTGTCAACGCAATGACCCGGCTGCGTCTGAGTGACGACTCCGGGGCGATGGAGTTTTCGCATAAAAGCGGCCCGCAGGATCTGCCCAAAGGTTACAGGCCGTGGTTCGATTCGCCGCAACGCGCCAGCGCCGGCACCCCGATCATCTTCGGTCACTGGGCTTCGCTGGGCCTGCTGCTGCGTGAAGACATTGTCTGCCTGGACTCGGGCTGCGTCTGGGGTCGTTCGCTGACGGCAATCCGGCTGGAGGATCGCGCGCTGTTCCAGTGCGATTGCAGCGAAATCAGGGTCGCTGGAGGCGAGTAGCGATCGCCGCCCGGGCGGCATCGGCAAGCGCGCGCCGGTCGGGTTGTGCCTGCAGCAGGGGCAGAAAAGAAACCTTCGCAACAATGGCGGGTCGGGCGACGATGTCGCACAGGCTGCGCCAGAGGCTCTTGTCGCCATCGTATGCCGCCTCCGTGCACAGTGAACCGTCGCCGTGCTCGAAACGCAACGCCACAGGCTGCACCGCAGCGCCGGATTTGAATGCGGGCTGCAGCAAGGCGCTGTGGAATCGCAGCACCTGTGAACCGTTGCTGGTGGTGCCCTCCGGAAACACCGCAACCAGGTCTCCGGCCTGCATGGCCTGCGCCATCAGGGCGCTGACGCGACCGGCATCGGTGCGGCGGCCGCGCTCGATGAACAGCGTGCCGGTGCGCTCGCACAGCCAGCCGATCGCCGGCCAGCGGCGGATCTCCGATTTCGCGACAAAGCGCACCGGATGCACGGCATTGATCGCAAAAATGTCGAGCCAGGACACATGGTTTGCGACCAGCATCAGCGGCCGTGCAGCATGCAGTTCCCCCTCCACCCGCAGGCGCACGCCAAGCTGCCGCAGCAGGCCCGCCGACCACAGGCGGATAGCCCGCTGGCGGCGTTCCCCATCGTAGAAGTGAAAGGCAAAGGCGGCGGTCAGCAGTCCGCGGGCCAGATGCCACAGGATGCCGGCGAGCCGCGCGGCACGCGTCGGCAGCGATGAACACCGGGATTGGGGGCCGCTCATGGCGGCCATTATAGGACCGCGCGCAGCGCGGCCGTTCATGCCTTCATGAAATGGCGTGCATAGCGCCCATCCATCCGCGCCACGGGCAGCAGCATGAGCAGGTCGGCGGTGTTGAAATCGGGATCCCACGCCGGGGCACCGCAGATCATCGCGCCAACCCGAAGATAGCCTTTGACCAGTGCCGGCGGCACTCCATCTCCCGCGCCGTGGTCCAGCGCGGCCAGCGGCAGTTCGCAGCGCGGAAACACGCGATATTCCACCGGCGACAGGTATCTGGCGGCCAGTCTGCGGTAGATCGCCGCGGCGGCGTGGCCCCCGTCGTTCATCGCCAGCGAAGCGCAGCCGATCACGTAGCGAAAGTCGTGGCGCGCCACGAACTCGGCCAGCCCGGCCCACAGCAGCGCGATGGTGGCACCGCTGCGGTAATCGGGATGCACGCAGGAGCGTCCGATTTCCAGGGTATCGGCACGCAGGTGGCGAAGCCGGGTCAGGTCGAACTCGGTCTCGGCGTAAAAGCCGCCCAGCGCCGCAGCCCTGGCACCCGAGAGCAGGCGGTAGGTGCCGACCACCTCACCGCTGCGGGTATCGTCGCGCACCAGCAGATGCTCGCAGTGCGCATCGTAAAGATCACGGTCAACACCGGGTATGGAGCAGCCCAGCCGCGCACCGAGCTCTTCCGCAAACACGCGGTAGCGAAGTCGCTGCGCCTCCAGCACTTCGTCCCCGCTGCGGGCAAGCGCCACGGTCAGCGCGGGGCTGCCCGGCTGGCGTGCGGCCTCGGCAGCGGCCTCGTGGGTGGCAGGGGTGCATTCAACTGCGGCATCGAGCATGGCGGCCTCCGTGATCGGTTCACGGCGGAGCCTACGCAGGACCGATGACCGGGCGGTTAAAGCCGCATGACGGAACGGTGATGGAAAAATGACTGCCGGGTGAACGCCTCCGGCGGCTGCACTCAGCGCGTGACGCGGGAGTTCTGGCCGCTGGAGAGTATGCGCACGCGGTCTCCCGGCTTGAAGGTCTCGTCGGCCTCCTGCACGATCGCCACCAGCGCACCATTGTCGAGCTTCACGGTGATTTCAACGCCTTGGCGCCTGGTCACGCCCTGTTCGGCAGCAGCCCCGGCCAGGCCGCCCGCCACCGCCCCGAGCACGGTGGCGATGTCCGAACCGCGGCCACCTCCAACCGTACTGCCGGCGATGCCACCGACCACCGCACCCGCGGCAGGACCGATCGGGGTACGCGTGCCCTCGATCTGCACAGCACGCACGCTTTCGACGACCCCCATGCGGACGCTTTGCTCGCGGCGAGCCTCGTCGCGCGAATACGTGCCGCCACCCAGCCCCTGCGCGCAGCCAGCGAGCGCAGCCAGCGCAGGCAGCGCGACAGCGGGCCTGATCTTTGTATTGCGGTTGATCGCTTGCATGGTAAACCTCCTCACCAGAATTTCATGCCGAACGCGTCCTCGAAGCGCTCCGCCAGTTCGTCCTTGCCATAACGGTGGTTCTGTCCTCCGCGATGGGCGATTTTCAGCGAGCCCATCAGCGACGACAGGCGGCCGGTCAGCGCCCAGTCGGCGCCGGCCGCCAGCCCGTAGAGCAGACCGCCGCGGAAGGCATCGCCACAGCCGGTGGGATCGAGGATCGCTTCCGGTTTAACGCTCGGGATGTCGATCTGTTGACCGCCGGAGAACACCAGCGAGCCTTTTGCACCCAATGTGACCACGATCGCGCTGACAAGTTTCGCCAGTTCCTCCAGCTTCTTGCCGGTGCGCTCCTGCAGCATCTGCGCCTCGTAGTCGTTGACCGTGACATAGTCGGCAAGACGCACGAAATGCTCCAGTTCCTCGCCGTTGAACATCGGCAGTCCCTGGCCCGGATCGAAGATGAAGGGAATGCCAGCCTCGCTGAATTCCCGCGCGTGCTGGATCATGCCGTCGCGGCCATCCGGAGCCACGATGCCCAGGGTGGCATTTTTGGCATCCGTCACGTGATTCTGGTGCGAATGGTTCATTGCCCCGGGATGGAAGGCGGTGATCTGGTTGTCGTCCAGATCGGTGGTGATGAAGGCCTGCGCGGTGAAGCTGCCGGGCACGGTCCGCACATGGTCCTGGGTAAGGCCCAGCCGTTGCAGGCGCTCGTCATAGTGCGCAAAGTCGTCGCCGACGGTGGCCATGATGCACGCATCGCCGCCGAGCATGTTCAGGTTATAGGCAATGTTGCCGGCGCAGCCGCCGAACTCGCGGCGCATGTCGGGTACCAGGAAAGCCACGTTGAGGATGTGCAGTTGGTCGGGCAGGATGTGGTTCTTGAAGCGGTCGTGGAAGACCATGATGGTGTCGTAAGCCATCGAACCGCAGATCAGGGTGGACATCGTGAGGCTTTCACTGGGGGTAAAAGAGGCGCGCATTATAGCAACGTGCCCGTATCGCTCCCTGTGATCCCGTCGCCCCGCGGCGACATCGGCGATAGCGCACTGCACGCCGCGGCCGCATAATCTGCGCAGGCGCAACCACCGCCGGTGATCGCTGTCGGCCCAACCCGAAAAATCCACACTTCACCCAGGGAGAGGAAGCTCAACCATGCTCAAGGAATTCAAGACCTTTGCCATGCGCGGCAACGTCGTCGACATGGCGGTCGGCATCATCATCGGTGCCGCCTTCGGCAAGATCGTCGAGTCGCTGGTCAAGGACCTGATCATGCCGCCGATCGGACTTCTGCTCGGCAAAGTCGATTTCGCCAATCTCTTCCTGGTGCTGCGCGAAGGCGCGACCCCCGGCCCCTATGTCAGCGTCGAAGTGGCGCAAAAAGCCGGCGCGCTGACCTTCAACTACGGCCTGTTCATCAACACCTGCATCAGCTTCCTGATCGTCGCCTTCGCCGTGTTCCTGCTGATCCGGACGATCAACCGCCTGAAGGCACAGGAGGCCGCGGCCCCCGCCG
>JAJTHX010000061.1 GCA_021300125.1 Betaproteobacteria bacterium
AACTCCATGCCGTGCTGCAGGACACCGATCGCCAGACCGCCGATGATGTTGATGAGCACGATGATGATGCCGGCAATCGCATCGCCACGGACGAACTTGCTGGCACCGTCCATGGATCCGTAGAACTCAGCTTCATGCGCGATTTCCGAACGGCGCCGCCTTGCCTCCTCCTCGCCGATCAGGCCGGCATTGAGATCGGCATCAATCGCCATCTGCTTGCCCGGCATCGCGTCCAGGGTGAAGCGCGCGCTGACCTCCGCGATGCGGCCTGCGCCCTTGGTGATCACCACGAAATTGATGATGACCATGATCGCGAACACAACCACGCCGACGGCAAAATTGTCGCCAACGACAAAATGGCCGAAGGATTCTATGACCTTCCCGGCCGCATCGGGGCCGGTATGCCCGTGCAGCAGCACCACCCTGGTCGAAGCGATGTTCAGTGACAGGCGAAGCAATGTGGTCACCAGCAGCACGGTCGGAAAAATCGCGAAATCGAGCGGCTTAACCGTATAAAGACCGGTGAGCAGCACCATGATCGAGAACGCGATGTTGAAGGTAAACAGCACATCCAGCGCGAATGGCGGCAACGGCAGGATCATCATCGCCAGGATCAGCACGATGAGCAACGGCCCCGCCAGACCGCGTATGATTTCGGCGCTCCCCGGATTCAGCCCCATCATCCGCATCAACGCCTGCCCTCCGCCGGATCAAGGCCTGCTGGAACTGCAACCGGACCCAGCGGCCGCGGTGCGGCACCGCCATGGCTTCGATGACGACGCAACTGGAACACGTACGCAAGAATCTCGGCTACTGCGGTATACAGCGCCTCCGGTATTTCCTCTCCGACCTCGGCATGGCGGTAAAGTGCTCGCGCCAGCGGCGGCGATTCGAGTACTGGCACTCTGTGCGCAGCGGCGATTTCCCGGATACGGGCAGCCACCAGATCTGCACCCTTGGCCACAACGCGCGGCGCCTGCATGCCGCCCTCCGCATAAACCAGTGCGACCGCAAAATGCGCCGGATTGGTTACCACCACATCGGCCTTGGGCACGTCTGCCATCATGCGCCGGCGCGCCATCTGCCTTTGCTGACCGCGCACCGCAGCCTTGACATGGGGATCACCCTCGGTCTCGCGCATTTCCTTGCGCAAATCCTCGCGCGACATGCGCAGGCGTGAGAAATGCTGCCACAGCTGCAGCGGCACATCGAAGGCGACAATCAGCAGCATTGTGCCGACCACCACCGCAAGCCCCCACAGCACCAGGTCAGCCGTTGCGCTCATCGCCACCCCCAGCGGCTGGCCGGCGAGGCCCGAATAGGCCTCAATCTGGGCCCAGATCACGAGGGCACCGGCAATTCCGATGAGCAGGGCCTTGGCCAAGGCCTTGACCAGTTCGCCCAGCGAATGCGCGGAGCACATCCGCTTGAAACCCTCAAGCGGGTTGAGTCGGCTGAAATTGGGCTCGAGCGGGCGCGCCGTGATCAGCCAGCCGGACAGGCCCATTGGCGCGAGCAGGGCAACTGCGGCCAGCACCAGCAGGAGGGGTGCAGCGATCATCCAGGCATCGAAGCTGTCCCGAGCCAGCAGCGCCATCATGCGCTGGGGGTCGGTCACCGAGGCGTCAAAACTGAGTGAACGCGCCATCAGCTCCCCGGCACCGGCGAACATGCCGCTTCCGGCAAACCAGATACCAGCCGTTCCGGCCAGCAGGACCGCGAATGCAGTGAGGTCCTGGGAACGCGCGACCTGACCCTCCTCGCGCGCCTGTTCCAGGCGTCGCGGCGAGGGTGCTTCTGATCGTTCCAGGTCGGATTCTTCGGACATTTTCCAGCAACAGGGGCGGTGTCTCGGATGAGGGGATTATCCGCAGCACCGCCGGCCGGGCAGCCGGAAAGAAGCCGTGATTTAGGTAGCTTATTCCAGGTCTAGGGCAAACAGGCGGCCATCGGGCGCTGCCGAGCCGGGCAGCAGGGGTAGCCATGCAGCAGCAGGGCGAACGCCGTACCATTCCCACTCGCGCGCGGCCGACAGTGCCACCCGGATCACCCGCATGCGTACCGCTTCGCTGCCAATGCCGAGCAGCCGGGCCGCGCCTTCGTAGTCGTCGGGCAGTGCCGGATCGCTCCAGCCACGTGCGCTGTGGCGGGCAACCGCGACCGCGTGAACAACGTTGGCCTCGCGCGGCCGGTTGATGCGGTGGTCATCGATCAGGCACTGCAGCACCTCCGGCATCCGCCAGCGCCGGCAGGCCTCGCCGCTCACCTCAAGCAGGGAGACCCCGAGAACCGCTCGTTGTGCATGTTCGCTACGCAGCCTTCGGTCTGCACGCAGCGCCTGCTCTATCCGCAACGCCTGCAACGGGGCGGCGCACCACAGCATCATCTCCACCACATCGTGCAGTAGCGCTGCAGTCATCACCTCGTCGATCTCGATGTCGTGCCGAAGCACGGCCCAGTCGCGCGCATACAGTGCTGCATGGCGTGCCCGGCTCGCCACGCAGCGCAGCCCCACCAGCGCAGGCGGAAATGCGCCCAGCCGCGACTCGACTGTCTGCTGCGCCCTGAAGTGCTCGAAAAAGGGTTGCAGGCCGAGCATCATCAGGGCGTGGGCAATGGTGGTGATTTCCGTGCTCTGGCGGGCCGGGCGGTTGAGCTGGATATACTGCAGCACCTTGAACGTCATCAGCGGATCGTGCAGCACCACTGCCGCCACCCGCTGCGGCGTGGCCTGCTCCTCGTTGGCTGCCAGCGCCGCCAGCTCGGCAACCGTGCGTCCGAGCACCGGCATGTCATTGCGTCCAAGCAACTGCACCCAATGGTCAACGCTGCCCTTGGCGGGCTGCAACACGGTCGCCACGGCTCAGCTCCGGATGCGGTATAGGTAGAGCACGCCGCCCCAGCCGTCATTGAGCACGATCTCGCGCTCTGCAGCAACCCCGGGCACCGCAAAGCTATTGCTGATGAACAGGCTGCCGGGCGCCATCTCGCGGCAGGCCTTTTCCCAGAGCGCCGGCATCGGCACCGGTGACAGGTAGGCATAAACCACATCAAAGCCGCCAAGATCGAGCCGCCAAAGGCTGCCCCAGCAGACACGGCAACGCGGGCCCATCAGGCGCGTGCGCCATCCGGCAAGCAGCCGGGGCAGCGGCGCGTATTCGATGCCGAGGGCCTGTAGCCGGGGCAAGCGCTCGCACAGCCTCTGCAGCAGACGACCGTCGCCGCAGCCGAGATCGGCAAATCGCACCTCGCTGCCGCTGCCGATCAGTTCGGCCAGCGCCCGTCCCGCCGCCTCGCTGGAGAGGAAGAGCGGCACGCGGCTGCGCGCGACACCCCAGAACACCAGGGACAGGCCCAGAAAAGACCCAAGCCATAACGTGGCAGGCAGTTCGGCGAGCAGCGCCAGTGCCAGCGCGGGAATGAACAGCGCGTTGATGGCCAGCCACCATGCCGGCAGCCCCAGCACAAGGCTCGCCAGCCCCGCGAGCAACCCGGCAGCTACGGTCCAGGGCAACACAGGCCACTGCGCAGCAAGCGCCAGCCCGGCAGGCGCGCAGCCGGCCTGCAGCAGCAGCGCCGTCAGCACCGGAGGCAGCGGATGCGCGGCGGCCTCAGGAATTGCCGTTGACGATGCGCGGTATATCAACATGATTGGGCGGGGCAAGCTCGACGCTGCCGCCGCTGCGGTTGACCGCCTCTTCCGCCTGCCTGTTCATCACGATCAGGCTGATCCGGCGGTTGAGCGGATTGAGGGGATCCTTGCGGTCCAAGGGCACGGCCGCGGCCATGCCCACCACGCGCACCAGGCGGCCTTCGTCCATGCCGCCCTGTATCAGCACGCGGCGCGAGGCATTGGCGCGGTCAGCGGAAAGCTCCCAGTTGCTGTATCCGCGCTCGCCCGAGGCATAGGGGGTGGCATCGGTGTGCCCGGCAATGGAGATGCGGTTCTCCACGCCGTTCAGTGCGCGGCCGATCTCGTACAGGATGTCGCGTGCATAGGGCTGCAGCTCGGCGCGACCCGAGGCGAACATCGGTCGGTTGCGCGTGTCGACTATCTGCACTCTCAGACCTTCGGGGGTGATATCCACAAGCAACTGCTCACGGAACTGGCGCAAGGCCGGATTGGACTCGATGAGATGCTCAATCCGCACCTTGAGCTGCGCCATCTTGATTTCCTCTCGCCGTTCCAGTTCTGCCTGCGCTGCCTTGATGTTAATAATGCGACGGTCGGACTGCAGCTCGCCGTCCATGATCTGTCCCTCACTTCGCGTCAGGTCCTTGCCACCGCCCTTGATCACGTGCGAGCTGTCTCCCGAGCCGATGCCGCCAGCAAGCGCAACTTTCAGCGGCGTGTTGAAGAAATCCGCAATCCCCTTAAGGTCACCTTTGGTAGTCGAACCGAGCAGCCACATCAGCAGGAAAAACGCCATCATTGCAGTAACGAAGTCGGCGTAAGCGATCTTCCAAGCACCGCCATGGTGGCCGCCAGCAGTCTTTTTGATGCGCTTGATGACGATGGGGCGCTGTGATTCGTCGGCCATGACCGTATCCGTCGACGGCTTTACTTGCGTTTGACGTGCTTCTCAAGTTCCGAGAAGGACGGCCGCTCTGTGGAATAGAGAACCTTGCGTCCGAACTCCACCGCCAGCGCGGGGGAATAGCCATTCAGGCTCGACAGCAGGGTGACCTTGATGCACTGGAACATCTTCGTTGATTCGCCGAGCTTCTGTTCAAGCAATGTAGCCAGCGGTGTGACAAAACCGTAGGCGAGCAGGATGCCGAGAAAGGTGCCGACGAGGGCATGGGCAATCATCAGACCGAGTTCTGCCGGGGGAGCGCCAACCGAGCCCATGGTCTTGATAACCCCCATGACAGCGGCAACGATACCGAAGGCAGGCATGCCGTCTCCGATCCGGGACAGGGCATGGATCGGAATTTCACCCTCGTGGTGGTGGGTCTCGATCTCGTTATCCATCAGGTTCTCGATCTCGAAAGCATTCAGGTTGCCGCCAACCATCAGCCGCAGGTAATCAGTGATGAATTCGGTGACATGATGATCGTTGAGAATGCGCGGATACTTCGAGAACAGCGGGCTCTGACTCGGATTCTCGACATCGTTCTCGATCGCCATCAGGCCTTCCTTGCGCACCTTGGCTAGTATGTCGTAGAGCAGCGCCATCAGATCCATGTACACTGCCTTGGTGTACTTGGATCCGGTCAGCGTCTTGGGCAGCGTCTGCAGCGTTGCCTTGATCGCCTTGCCGTTGTTGCCGACAACAAAGGCGCCGACCGCTGCGCCACCGATCATCAGCAGCTCCAGCGGCTGGAACAGGGCGGCCAGATGCCCACCGGCCAGCGCAAAGCCGCCCAGAACGGAGCCGGTGACGATGATGTAACCGAGTATGACCAGCACGGCCGCGCGCTTCCTTTTCCTGTTCGCCCTGCTACGCTGCAGACGAAAACGCCCGCGCCAGGGCCGTAGCCCACCCGGCGGACGCCGCTGCGCCCCGCCCGATGGATGGAATTACGTCAGGAAAAGCGGATTTCTTTAGGCCCGCACCGCCGCGCGGGCTGCGCCCGGTCAGGCGGCGACGGCGCTCCGGCGGGTTACGGTGGCGGGCCTCGGCAGCGACGCCATCGCAAGCTTCAGCGGTTCGGACGCGGCCTTGCGGGTCTTGCCGGCGCGCGAGGGCACGTGGCAAAGGCCGCAGACAAAATGATCGTGCAGGTCCATCGCGTGCACCACATAACGGCCGCCGCACTGGCGGCATTGAGCGGTATCGATCATTTTGGCTTCGAAGAATCGCACCAGGCTCCAGGCCCGGGTGAAGGACAGCGTGATCTCGAGCTTGTTGACATGCAGGTGCTCAAGGTAAAGGCGATATGCGGTCATCATGGCTTCGATGCCGCGCGCAGGAGTGTGCCTGACGAGGTAGCCGTAGATGTCGAGGTAAAGCGAGGAATGGATGTTGGGCATCCAGCTCATGAACCAGTCGGTCGAGAAGGGTAGCATCCCCTTGGGTGGTGACTCGCCCTTGACCTCCTTGTAGAGCTTGAGCAGGCGTTCGCGGCTTAGGCTGGTTTCACTTTCCAGTACCTGCAGGCGTGCGCCGAGTCGGACCAGATCGGCGGCAAGCTGCACCTGACGGGCATCACTGACGACACTTTTGCTACGCATGGCTGGCTCCAGTCTCCGGGGGGGTTATGCCGCTGAGGTTCAGGCGAGACCGGCGGCTGGCTGGCCGGCCATCAACACCGCGGCGTGGGATGAGGCCATCAGCTTGTTGTTGCCGTATTCGGTCACCATGCTCATGATCATCCGGTCATCGAGCCGGAAGCGGCACAGCAGCATATTCGAAGTCGCAAGCTTGAGGATCTGCCCGGGGGACAGCGATTCGAGGATGTCAGCCACATCCTGGCTGATACCGAGGCGAAACATCGCGGCAGTCTTGTCTGCCTTGATCATCTGCTGGGCAAGCAGCATGTAGCCCAGGTTGGCTTCACGGATTTCATTCATCAGCTTTTCGGTGTCCATCGCTTGCGCTCCTTTGGTTGGTCCTGCCCACAACGGCAGGTATCAGGTTGGAACGGATTGTGGGCCGTTGCCGTGCGGTACTTGATCGGCTGTCGTCTGAAAGAGACGTGAGTACAGCGGCAGGTGGCTTGTAGGTGTTTGTCCTACAAAAACCCCGGCTGCAGTGGCGGCCGTGCGAAAAATCACTGCTGTAACAAATACTTCCGCAAGAATCGGCAGCCGCAGCCGGCAATAAGTTATCCACAGCGGGCAGCCGGACAGGCCGCGCGGGATCTTTCAGCGGCAGCTGCAGGCCAGGCGTCCGTCGTTCCAGCCCATCATGAATCGCCCTGCTCGCGCAACAAAAGATCGTCGGGGCGATGCGCGCAGGCGTCGGCATGCCCTTTCCCTATCCTTTCCTTTCCTTTCCTTTCCTTTCCTTTCCTTTCCTTTCCCTTAGGCCGTGGAAGAACCCGAAAGGTTGAATACGGGCGAGCTGGAAGCCGGTGCGGCTCTCCCGCCGCCGCCGGCACAGGAAACCAGCAGCGATGCGGCAATGAGAATCAGGACGGATCCTGTCGAAACGCACATGCGCGCTGCGGCTTGAACAGCCGGGGATCAAGCTGATGGCGCTGCAGCAGCTTGTGGAATTCGGTGCATTTGTGCTTGGCCATGCGCGAGGCATGGGAGACGTTGGCATCGGTGCTTTTCAGCAGCTGGGCCAGGTATTCGCGCTCAAATCGGCACCGCGCCTGCTCGAAGGGCAGAATTTCCTGGGTCTCGCGGCGGATGACCTGTTCCATCAGGCCGGCGGGAATCAGCGGCGTGGTCGCCAGCGCCACCAACCGCTCGACGACGTTGTAGAACTGGCGCATATTGCCGGGCAAGTTCGCGGTGACCAGCAACTCCATCGCCTCCGGCGCCGGCCCTGCGACCGGCTTCTTGTGGCGCAGCACCACTCGTTCAGGAAATGCGTGACCAGGGGAGCAATATCCTCGCGCCGTTCCTGCAGGCAGGGCAAGCGCAGGCAGACCATCTTGAGCCGGCAATACAGGTCCTCGCAGAAACACCCCGCGGAAAATTCCGCCTCTAGGTCTCGGTGCGTCGCCGAAATCACCCGCACATCGATTGCCACATCCTGCAACCCGCCAACCGGCCGCACCTGCCGTTCCTGCAGTGCGCGCAGCAGCTTGATCTGATGTGCAGGTGGCATGTCGCCGATCTCGTCGAGCAGGGCCTTGGCACCAAAAGGCTTGGCGAAATAGCCGAATACACCGTTCTTGACCGCGGATACCGCGTCGGGAATAGTGCCGTGCGCGGTCAGCATGATGACTCTGGCAAAGCGGGATTCTCGGCGCGGATCGCCTCGAACAGGGCCATGCCGCCCATCTGCAGGTCGGTGACCACCACCTGCGGGCGCGACACCGCAAGCCGGGCTATCGCGCCCTCACCGCTGTCCACCCCAATGACACGGTAGCCCGCGGCATCGA
>JAJTHX010000024.1 GCA_021300125.1 Betaproteobacteria bacterium
CCGCCCGCCCCTGCACCGCGATCTGGTAATACAGCTGCAGCTCATCGGCGCCAAAACGCTGTGCCAGCGCCTGCAGGGCCGGCGTGTCGGGATCGTCCTCGGACAGGCTCTGCGGCACCACCTGCGCCAGCGAGAGCCGGTGCAGCAACACTCCCATATCCTGCAGCGCCGACTCGAAGGACAGGCTGCGCTCGGCCATGCGGTCAGCTTCCGCGGCCAGCGCCGCGCCATCGCCGGCAGCCAGTGCGGAAAGGATGGCGTGCAGGAAGGTCTTGTCGACCGCACCGAGCATCGCGCGCGTCGAAGCCTCCTCCAGCCGCCCGCCGCCATGCGCGATGGCCTGGTCCAGCAGGCTCAGCGCGTCGCGCAGGCTGCCCTCGGCCGCGCGCGCGATCAGCGCCAGCGAAGCCGCATCGGTCGTGATGCCCTCCGCGCCCAGCACCTGCGCCAGCCGCTCGCGGATCTGCAGCTGCGGGATCTGCTTGAGGCCGAACTGCAGGCAGCGCGAGAGCACCGTCACCGGAATCTTCTGCGGATCGGTGGTGGCCAGGATGAACTTGACGTGCCCCGGCGGCTCCTCCAGCGTCTTCAGCATCGCGTTGAAGGCCGAGCGCGACAGCATGTGCACTTCGTCGATGATGTAGATCTTGTAGCGGCCCACTGTCGGCGCATACAGGGCGTTGTCGAGCAGCTCGCGCATGCTGTCGACCTGGGTGTTGGATGCCGCATCGAGCTCGATCAGGTCGACGAAACGGCCGGCATCGATGTCGGTGCACGCGCCGCACTTGCCGCAGGGTGAGTCAGTAACGCCGGTCTCGCAGTTCAGCGACTTGGCGAGGATGCGAGCCAGTGTGGTCTTGCCGACGCCACGGGTGCCGGTGAAAAGGTAGGCGTGATGCAGTCGCTGCTGGCTGAGCGCATTGCCGAGGGCCCTGACCACATGTTCCTGGCCGACGAGTTCGGTAAAGCTGCGGGGGCGCCACTTGCGGGCAAGGACCTGGGTCACGGCTGAGGGCTCGGGGGCTTGGGCTTCAGAAGATGGGCCTCATTTTACCGGCAAAGCCCGCCCGTGCAGGGCCCGGCTTCAGCGAAACCAGTATTGCAGGCGCAACTGGTGGAAATCGAGGCCGTCGTTGGGCCGCTTGATGTCGGCGTTGGAGAGGTGCTGGTAGCGGTAGCCGAGTTCAAAGGCTTCCTTTGCGCCGAAGCGATAGCCGAAGCCTGCGTGGTCGCCGAACTGGAAACGGGTGCTCAGGCGTTTTGCGCCCAGTGTGGTCTGCGAGAGATAGCGGGCACCGATGCCGCCCTCGACATAAAAGCCGCGCAGGCTGTCCGGCTGCCAGCGCAGCGTGGGGGTGAAACCGATATCGGCGATCCGGTCATTCTGGCCAGGCAGTGCATCGGCATTGAGCTGCCCGGCGGAAAGATCCCAATAGCCGCCGATGTGGCGGCCGCCCGACTGCAGCCAGCGTTTCTGCCAATGCCACTGCACTGCAACACGGGCCATGTCACGCCCGCCTTCGCGGCCGATTTCCAGCGCCAGACCGTCAACCGCAGACGCCGGTGCTGCCGTGAAGGCGAGGCACGATACAGCGATCACCAGACCGGAGACGCAACTGTTCCTGATCATGCCCCTGCTCCCCGCTGCGGGCGGCTGAGCCGCCTCGACTGCCTCATGCCGCCGCCAATGCGGCTGCAGCATCGCTTGCTGTTACGACAAACCGGGCGCCCGGGGCGACCGGCGAATGGGGGTGGCGAGCCTGACCCCCGGCACTCGCAGAGAATAGCTGTGGCTGCTTCCTTCCGGACCTGACCAGGTTCACTACCATGCGATGCGGGGAGGCCCGCCGTAAGAAAGTCGTAAGTATGCACGGGCCAAGGATTTTTTTCCATGCCCGCACGCCTTTACAGGCTTTACAAAGCGGCATGACGGTGATTTTATTGCGTGAATTGCCCGTCGCACGGAACCGGCCGCCACTCTGCAGGTCCGGTGACTGTCGCAACACCCAAATGGCAACACCGGCCGCGACGACCCGCGGCCTGACGACAACAGCAACCGTGGAGGAGCAGCATGTCGAACAGCAGCCCGGGAACGATCGTTTCGGTCCTGCAGGAAAACCGGATTTTTCCGCCCAACGGGAAACTGGCCGCGAATGCCAACATTTCGGGCATGGCCGCCTACCGCGCGCTGTGCGCCGAAGCCGAAAAAGACTACACCGGCTTCTGGGCCCGGCTGGCGCATGATCATGTGCTCTGGAAAAAGCCCTTCACCCAGGTACTCGATGATTCGAATGCCCCTTTCTTCCGTTGGTTCACGGACGGCACGCTGAACGCCTCCTACAACTGTCTTGACCGGCACCTGCAGAGCCAGCCGGACAAGACCGCGGTCATCTTCGAGGCCGACGACGGCAAAGTGACCCGCGTCAGCTACCGCCAGCTGCATGCGCTGACCTGCCGCATGGCCAACGGCCTCAAGTCACGCGGCATCCGCAAGAGCGACCGCGTCATCATCTACATGCCGATGTCGGTCGAGGCCATTGTCGCGATGCAGGCCTGCGCGCGCATCGGCGCCGTGCATTCGGTTGTGTTCGGCGGATTCTCCGCCAAGAGCATCCATGAGCGCATCATCGACGCCGGCGCGGTCGCGGTCATCACCGCGGACGAGCAGATGCGCGGCGGCAAGGCCATCGCGCTCAAGGCCGCCGTGGACGAGGCGCTCACGATGGGCGGCTGCGAGGGCGTGCACAGCGTGATCACCTACCGCCGCACCGGCGGCAAGGTGGGCTGGAACGCAAAGACCGACCTGTGGCTGCACGAACTGCTGCAGTCCCAATCCGGGCAATGCGAGCCCGAGTGGGTCGAGGCCGAACACCCGCTGTTCATCCTGTACACCTCCGGTTCCACCGGCAAGCCCAAGGGCATCCAGCACTCCACCGGCGGCTACCTGCTGTGGACCGTGATGACGATGCAGTGGACTTTCGACCACAAGCCCGATGACGTGTTCTGGTGCACCGCCGATGTGGGCTGGGTCACCGGCCATTCCTATGTCTGCTACGGGCCGCTGGCCTGCGGCGGCACCGAGGTTGTGTTCGAGGGCGTGCCGACCTACCCGGATGCCGGCCGCTTCTGGAAAATGATCCAGGACCACAGGGTCACGGTGTTCTACACCGCGCCGACCGCGATCCGCTCGCTGATCAAGGCCGGCGGCGACCTGCCGAAACAATACGACCTGTCCTCGCTGCGCATCCTCGGCACCGTCGGCGAGCCGATCAACCCCGAAGCCTGGATGTGGTACCACGAAACCGTCGGTGGCGGCCGCTGCCCCATCGTCGATACCTGGTGGCAGACCGAAACCGGCGGCCACATGATCACGCCGATCCCCGGTGCCATCCCCACGAAGCCCGGCACCGCCACGCTGCCCTTCTTCGGAGTCGATGTCGGCATCGTCGATGATCTCGGCAACGAAGTCGGCGCGAATGAGCAGGGCAAGCTCG
>JAJTHX010000377.1 GCA_021300125.1 Betaproteobacteria bacterium
CGGACTGCACTGCGGCGATGGGGAGGCCAGCTGGGTCCTGTCGTCCGCATCCGGAAAAGCCGCCATCCATACGCCGCAGATCAGTGTGGAAATTTCAGTGCAGGAATTCTTTGCTTCCAGGCTGCAGGCAAGTTCGCTGCAACCGCTTCATTGCCTATCATTATTGCCCATCATCATTACCCATCATCATTGCCCATGAATGTCACCCATGACTATCACCCATGACCATTGCACATGATTATTGCCCATAACACTAACCGCTTCGGCACCGAGCGTCACGCCGCCGCAATCTGACTCGCCACTGCCCCCGATCCGCAACCACGGCACAGCTGAACCGGACCGCAGCGGGCTTGGCAGCATCGGGCTGGCGGGGCTACCATGCCTGCGCTACCTCCATAAAAATTCCCCAGCAAAGTCAAACCATGAATAGACGCGGCCTGCGCCACACCCTCATTCCCGCCTTATGGGCCGGACTCGCCCTCGCCGCCTCGGTCAGCGCGCCCCAGCTGCACGCAGCCGAGTCTTATCCGAACCGGCCGGTCCGCTTCATCGTGACCTTCCCGCCCGGCGGCGGGCTGGACCTGATGTCACGCCTGGTCGGCAAAACGCTGACCGAGACCTGGGGCCAGCAGGTCATCATCGACAACCGCATCGGCGCCGGCGGCACCATCGGCACCGCGCTGGCCGCCAGGGCCGCGCCCAACGGCTACACCCTGCTCTTTGTGTCGTCATCGCATGCGATCAACCCCGCGGTTTACCGCAAGCTGCCCTTTGATACCGAAAAGGAATTCGTGCCGATCACGCTTACCACGCTAGCACCGCATCTGCTTGTGGTACATCCCTCCTTTGCCGCGACCACGCTGAAAGAACTGATCGCGATGGCCAAGGCGAAGCCGGGGGCGATAGCCTATGTTTCCGGTGGTGTCGGCTCCTCCACTCACCTCGCCGGCGAGCTGCTGAAGTCAATGGCCGGCATCGACCTGTTGCACGTGCCGACCAAGGGCACCGGACCGGCGGTCACCGAAATCCTCTCCGGCCGCGTGCCCATCACCATCGCGACCGTGCCGTCTGTGCTGCACCATGTCAAAGCCGGCAAGCTGCGCGCGCTGGGACTGACCTCAACCCGTCGCTCGGCCAGCGCACCGGAATACCTGCCGATCGCGGACCAAGGCGTTGCCGGCTACGAGGCCGCGAGCTGGCACGGCGCCCTCGCTCCCCGCGGTTTGCCCGAAAGCCTGCGCCGGCAACTGAACCGGGATATCAACGCGGCGCTGCAGCAGGAGGCCAACAGGGAACGGCTGCTGCGCGAGGGGCTGGAGGTGGTGGGCAGCACGCCAGAAGCCTTTGCCAGCCAGATCCGCAATGAAATCCAGCGCTGGAAAAAAGTCGTCGAGACAGCCGGCATACCCGTCGAGTAGCGCCTCCCGCCTCCCCCCTGCCCGGCAAGCCCTGCGATGCCGCAGCCCCCCTCAATCAACAGGCCGACAGCCGTTCACGGGCAGGGCGCACGGGTTCAAATGCAAATCTGCTCAGAGGTTTTTGTGACTGCCGTCGTACAAGGCACCGGCTTTGGAATGCTTGCAGCCGCAAAAGTAAACAGTCCGGGACTCGGTGGCATTGAATTCCAGCGGCGTGAATTCACTGCCCGCGTGAGATCCGTCGCAGAAGGGCTGGTTTTTCCTCGACGCGGCGCTGATTTCGATTGCCGACGATAGTGACCCGGAACTGAGGGTTTGAGACGGATTTTGGGGGTGGGTGGCCATGAGGTCAGTCAGGAGCCCATAACGCAAAGCCCCGCGTGGTGCGGGGCTCTAAGCGCCTGACAACCCGACTGAGCGAGTTAGCAGGCCTTGTTCTGGCGGAGAGGGTGGGATTCGAACCCACGGTACCCTTGCAGGTACTCCGGTTTTCGAGACCGGTACATTCAACCACTCTGCCACCTCTCCGGAAACCGATGGCAAGGCCCGAGAGCCGAGGGCCGCGATTCTACCAGCCCGGGCCTCAGGGCTCCAGCGCCCGTAATCCGCCCATATAAGGCTGCAGCACGGCCGGAATGTCGACCCCGCCGTCAGCGCGCTGGAAGTTTTCGAGCACGGCGACCAGGGTACGGCCGACGGCAAGCCCCGAGCCGTTGAGGGTGTGCACCAGTTCGGGCTTGTTCTTGTCGTTGCGGAAGCGCGCCTGCATGCGCCGCGCCTGGAAGGCCTCGAAATTCGAGCAGGACGAAATTTCGCGGTACGCGTTCTGCCCCGGCAGCCAGACCTCGATGTCGTAGGTCTTGGCCGAGGAGAAACCCATGTCGCCGGTGCACAGGGTCATCACGCGGTACGGCAGCTCGAGTTTTTTTAGGATGGCCTCGGCGTGGCCGGTCAGCGCTTCCAGTCCTTCGTAGGACTGTTCGGGGTGGACGATCTGCACCAGCTCGACCTTGTCGAACTGGTGCTGGCGGATCATGCCGCGGGTGTCCTTGCCGTAGGAACCGGCCTCGCGGCGGAAACACGGCGTATGGCAGACGAATTTCAGCGGCAGTTGCGCGCCGGGCAGGATCTCGCCGCGCACGATGTTGGTCACCGGCACTTCGGCCGTGGGAATCAGGAACAGGCCGTCGGCGGTCACCGCGAACTGGTCTTCTTCGAACTTGGGAAACTGCCCGGTGCCGCGCA
>JAJTHX010000082.1 GCA_021300125.1 Betaproteobacteria bacterium
GCCTGCTGTGGCGTCACCTGCTGCCGAACGTGTTGCCGCCGCTGCTGGTGGTGGCCACGGTGCAGATGGCACAGGCGGTGGCACTGGAAGCGACGCTGTCCTTCCTCGGCCTCGGCCTGCCGGTGACCGAGCCGTCGCTGGGCCTGCTGATCTCCAACGGCTACACCCACCTGCTGTCGGGCAAGTACTGGATCAGCGTATTTCCCGGCATCGCGCTCCTAGCGATGATCGTGTCCATCAACCTTGTCGGAGACCGCCTGCGCGAACAACTCGACCCCCGGCTGCTGGCCGGCACGCCGCAGCGCTGAACCGCTGCACCTTGCCCGCAGCGCCCGGTGGCGCAGGCTTTTCAGACCTGGCGATTTGCGACAAGATGCCGGTCTGGACAACAAAAACAATGCCGCACGCCGGCCATGGATCCCGCATCCGCACCGGCAGTTGATGGAGGAGACATCCGATGTCGCAGGCGACCGCAGTGCTCCCCCTTTCCGGCTGCTGCATGCTGGGCCTGGCCGCAGGCACGGTAATGGCGCAGGCCCATCCGATCGGTTCGGAACGCGTGCAAAGCAATGATGTCACGGTGGACGACCGCGGCCTGCTCTACCTGCTCGACCGCGTGCGCGGCCTGTACATTCTCGAGAGAACCTGAGATTCCGGCGCGCCCGGAAAAAAAGAACCCGCAGGAGGTGGGCATGGAAAACACGAACAACAGTCCTGAAAAGCCGTCCTGGCGCCGGACAGGCGCGGGAGGCGTCGCATGAGTCCGCACCCGCGCATCACCGGCCCCGATGCATGGATCGGCCCCGCGATCCAGCACGACCCGTCGTGGATTTTCCTCCTCGACGATGGGGATCTGGAGGAAATCAGCGCGGCACTGACCCACGCCAAGCGCATCGGCGCGGGCATTCCATTCCCTTCAGCCGCATTTCCCCTGCCGAGGCTTGACGCGAAACTCGAAGCCGTCCTCGACGAGATCGAGAACGGTCGCGGTTTCATGCTGATCCGCGGCATGCCGCGTCACCGCTACAGCGACGCGGACTGCGAACTGATCTACTGGGGCATCACCAGCCGTTTCGGCACACCGGTATCTCAAAACGCACGCGGTCACCTGCTGGGCCACGTGCGCGACGAAGGTCGCGTGCTCACGGATCCGAACGCCCGCGCCTACCAGACCAACCAGCGGATGGATTTCCACACCGACATGCTGCCGATCGACGTGCTCGGGCTGTTCTGCCTGCGCACCGCAAAATCCGGCGGTGCAAGCAAGCTCACCAGCGCGATGACCATCCACAACGTGCTGCGCGAGGAGCGCCCCGACCTGCTGGAAGAACTTTATGGCGCTTTTTACCTGGACTGGCGCGGCGAGGAACCGAAGGGTGAGCGGCCGTGGTTCGCCCTGCCGATGTTCAGCGTCTGCCGTGAACGGATCACCTCGCGCATCTGCAGCCTGGTCTACTACGACTCTGCCGCGCGTTTCGGTGAACAGTACCGGCCCACGCCACTGCAGCGCGAGGCGCTGCTCGCCGTGCAGGAAATCGCCAACCGCCCGGAACTGATGCTGACGATGGATTTCCAGGAAGGCGACATCCAGCTCATCAACAACCACACGATGATGCATGCGCGCGAAGCCTACGAAGACCATCCGGAACCCGGACGCCAGCGCCACCTGCTGCGGATGTGGATCGCGGTGCTCGATGCAAAACGCCGCCCCCTCGCCGACTCGCTGGCCGACCGCTACCGGTGGGTGCAGCAGGGCGGCATTCCCGTCAAAACGGCGGCCTGAGTCCCCACCTGCCTGATGGATACGCCATGACCACAGGCCTCGCCTCATTCTGCCTGCTGGCCGTGCTCGCCTCAGTGACGGCAGAAGCCCCGGCCCAGTCCTACCCGGCAAAGCCGATCCGCATCGTCGTGCCCTTCCCGGCCGGGGGCAATGCGGACATCTTTGCACGCACTTTCGCGCAGAAACTCGGGGAGGCCTGGAAACAGACACCGCTGGTCGACAATCGCGCTGGTGCTGCGGGCATCATCGGCACCCAGTTCGTGGCAAGGTCGCCGGGCGACGGCTACACACTGCTGTTCGGCACCTCCGGCACCCACACCACCAACCCGGCGGTGTATGCGAAGCTGCCCTATGACCCGGTGAAGGATTTCGCCCCGGTCAGCAATTTCGCCGACTCACCCTTCCTGCTGGTGGTGCACCCCTCGATTCCGGCGAATACCATGCAGGGCCTTGTCGCACTGGCCAAGGCCCGGCCGGGACAGCTCGATTACGCCTCTTTCGGCGCCGGCAGCTCGGCGCACCTCACCGGCGAAATGCTGCGCACAGCGGCGGGCATCAACATCGTGCACGTCGCCTATAAGGGCGGGCCGCCCGCGGTCAACGACCTTGTCGGCGGTCACGTCGCGCTCATGTTCAACTCCTTGCCGGCGGTGTTGCCACTGGTCAAGGCAGGCAGGCTGCGCGCACTGGGCGTAGCTTCGGCAAAACGGACACCGACACTGCCTGACCTTCCGACCTTCGCGGGAGCCGGCTACGCCGGTTTCGAAGCCGGGTCCTGGTACGGCGTGCTGGCCCCCGCGGGAACGCCGCGTGAGGCCATCAGCCGGCTCCATGCGGAAACCGTGCGCATGCTGGCGCAGGCAGATGTACGCCAGAAACTCGCTGCCGAAGGCGCCGATGGCATCGGCAACACGCCCGAGGAATTCGCGACGCAGATCCAGCGTGATATGGCGCGCTGGGCCAGGGTCGCGCGCGAGGCCAGGATACCGCTGCAGTAAATCTGCGGTTAGCGGCAACAAAAAAGCCCGGGAAGCCCC
>JAJTHX010000343.1 GCA_021300125.1 Betaproteobacteria bacterium
CCGACGCTGACCTTGATGCCGTGAATGCAGCGCGACAGCAGATCGCGGCCGAGCTGGTCGGTGCCGAGCAGGAACTCCGCGGCATGGCCGTCCATTCCAGCCGGCGGTTTGAGTTTGTTGGCGAAGCTGATGGCATTGGGGTCATGCGGCGCGACCCACTGAGCCAGCAGGGCGGCGCTTGCAATCATCACAGCAGCGATGATGCAGGCCTTGATCGAAGGCGGCATGCGGCTGAAAGACAGCCGGCGTCGAAGTGCGTGTGCGGGAAGGGTGCCCTCGATGGCGGCACTGGCGGCGCCGTTCACGAGCGTACCCTCACCCGGGGATCCGCCACGGCGTACAGCAGATCGACCGTGATGTTGATCGCCACCACGGCAACGGCGTATACGATGACGCCGAATTGCAGCACCGGGAAATCCCGGCGCGTCACCGAGCCGGTCAGCACCTTGCCGAGCCCGGGCCAGGAAAACACGGTTTCGATAATCAGTGAGCCATTGATCAGACCGGCGATCTCGAGGCCCAGTACCGTGATGAGTGGAAGCAGCGCGTTGCGGATGACATGGAGGCACACGATGCGGGTTGGGACCACGCCCTTGGCCGTTGCCGTACGGACAAAATCCTGGGTCATCACGTCCAGCATGGTGCTGCGCATGTAGCGTGCAATCGCTGCGACCAGCGGCAATGCGAGGGTCACTGCGGGCAGGATGTAGTGCGAGGCAGTTTCTGCGCCCGTGCTCGGCAGCCAGTTCAGGTGATAGCCGAATATCAGGATCAGCACGATGGCGATGATGAAGTGCGGCACGGCATACCCCATGAACGCGACAGACATCGCCAGCCGCGCAACCGGGGTGCCCCTGCGCAGAGCGGCCAACGCGCCCAGCGGGATGCCGCACAGTATCCCGATAACCAGGGCAAGGGCCGCAAGACGCAGGCTGGGGCCGAGTTTTTCGCCGTAAACCTCGGTCACAGGGCGGCGTTCAATGATGCTGACGCCGAATTCACCGCGCGCCAGCTGCGCGACGTAGAGTGCGAACTGTTCGAGGAGGCTGCGATCCAGCCCCCACTGCATCTCAAGCTGTTCGATCTGCTCAGGGGGCGCGCCGTCGGGGTAGAGCACCTCGGCAGGTGATCCGGCCATACGGATGGCCGTGAAGCAGGCCACCAGGACCAGCATCACGGTCAAGGTAGCGCGTCCCAGCCTCCAGGCGATAAACCTAAGCATCTCTAGGCCGCGCGCTTTGGTGTCACCGGCTCCTGAAACTGATCTGTCCGGCGCGGAAGGTCAGCTCGTACGGGCGCTGTGCGGTCGGCACCCGCCAATCGATGTCGTCCCGCATCGCAACGGACTCGTAGGGCTGGTAAAGCACAATCCACCCGCTCAGCTGGTCCGAGAGCTGCAGCAGTTTTCGGTACGCTGCCGCACGCTCCTTCGGCTCGGGTGCGAAGCGGGCCTTTTCATAGGTGGCTTTCCATTGCGGATGGTCCGGCTTCCACAGTCCCCGCTTGGTTACCCAGCTGTCATCGGACCAGTGGGTGTCGAACACGCCCATGGGGTCGGGGTAGTAGAGGGGGTTAGACCACGGGCGTATCTGGATGTTGGTGTGGTCAGCGTTGCTGAATACCGGCTCATGCTGGAGCAGCTTTACATTGATTCCGATGCGCTTCCACATGTCTGCCACCGCGACTGCCGCATAGTTGCCGTAGAGGTAATACTCGGGGAAAAACATGATGTTGATCGTTTCTCCCTTGTATCCGGCCTTTTTCAGCAGGGCTTGCGCCTGCTTGGGGTCGTAACGGTAGAAATCGAGATCGGGCATGTACATCGGGGCGCCGTATTCCTTGAACTGGTGCGCCTTGGGCGCAATGCCGCGCCCGTTCCATAAAGCCTTGACCAGCGCTTCACGGTCCACGGCGAGGTTGAGCGCCTTGCGCATGTCGGGGCTCGCCATCAGGGGGTGGCTCATGTTGATGACCCAGACATGGAATACCGGAGCCGCTGAGCCGACCAGTTTGAAGCCCTTGACACGGCTTACCGCGCCCTCCTGGTCCGGCGGGACGTTGGTGATGAAGTCGACTTCGCGGTTGACGAGCGCCGTGATCCGCGCGGCGACCTCGGGGATCCGTGTGTAAGTGATGCGGTCGAGCGGCGGTTTTTCACCCCAGAACCTGTCGTGGCGTACCAGGACCGCCACCTCGTTCGGACGGAAATTCTGAACGCGATAGGGGCCGGACCCGACCGGGAACAGGCCGGACTTGTCCTTGCCCACTTTCTCGACATGTTCCCGGGAGGTGATCCCGGCGTTGCGGGCCGACAGCAGGGTTTCGAGCAAGGGGTCCGGCCGGTGCGTGTGCACGCGAACGGTCAGTCGATCCACCACTTCGACGCTTTTGAGGTTGTAGAAGAAACGGCCGCGTGTGCTGGAGTAGCGCGGTTCCTTCGGGTCCAGCATGCGTTCCAGAGAGAACTTGACGTCCTGCGCATCCATGATGGTGCCGTCATGCATGACCACGCCGTCGCGCAGCCTCAGTTCCATAGTGGTTGGCGCCACCATTTTCCAGCTGGTGGCGAGGCCGGGCATGAAGCGCAGGGGAGAGGCGTAGTTATCACGCTCAATCAGCGTGTCGTAGATCTGATGCAGAAACTGGGCGCCGTTGTTGCCGGTTTCCTCCTGGACATCAAGCGAGCGCACATGTGATGCGACGCCGACACGCAGTTCCCGAACCTGCGCTGTTGCAATGCCGGAGGCGAAAACGGCGCAGCCTGCCATCAGCAGGCCTGCAACCCTGAGGACAAGCCTGGATCTGGTGATGATGAAGGGCTTCATGATGGTTCCTTTCGGTTGCAGTTGCCGGCGCTGCCGAGGGCATCACCAGCGCATGTGGACGTTCTTGATCTGGGTGTAGCTGAGCAGTTCGTCAAAGGTTTCCTCGACGCCGAGCCCGCTATGTTTCCAGCCGCCGTACGGCGCGCCCAGATAACGGCCGTTGCCGTTGATCCAGACGTAACCGGCTTCAATGCGCTCGGCGGCTTCCATGGCCTGTGCGAGGTTCTGGGTGACAATCGCTGCGGTGAGGCCGTAGCTGAGGCCGTTGGCCTGTGCCAGCACGTCTTCGATGTCGCGCCAGGTGAAAACCGACATTACCGGACCGAAGATTTCCTCGCGGGCGATGCGCATGCCCTGGTTGACGCCATCGAACACCGTGGGCAGCACGAAGTAACCGTCCCGGAGTTCCGGTGCGGCAGGTGGAGTACCGCCGGTAACCAGCCGCGCCCCTTCGCGCTGCCCGGCTTCGATGTACCCGGTCACCCGCAGGAACTGCTTCTCGGATACGATGGGACCGAGTTCGTTGGTTTCTATCCAGGGGAAGCCCACCGGCAAGGCCTGCGCGAGGCGTACGATCTCGGCCAGGACTGCCTGATGCAGCGACTCGTGCACGTATACCCGCGAGGTCGAACTGCAGGACTGCCCCTGCCGGTTCATGTTCATGCCTTTGATTGCCGCGGCCGCAGCAGCCTTGGGGTCGGCATCCGGGAAAATGATGATCGGGTTTTTTCCGCCCAGTTCGAGGCTGACCCGCTTCAGGCTTTCGGCGCCGGCCATTGCAACCTTGCGCCCGGCCTCGACCGAGCCGACGAGTCCGATCCGGGGTACGTCGGGGTGGCGCACCAGTGCATCCCCTGTGCATGCATCACCCGTCACGATATTGACCACTCCCGGGGGCAGGATGCCTTCGCAGAGTTCACCGAGTTTCAGGCTCGAAAGCGGCGCCTGCTCGGATCCCTTGATGACCACGCAGTTGCCCGCGGCAAGCGGGGCGGCTGCCTTCTCGGCGCAGAAACGGAACGGATGATTGAAGGGATTGATCTTGCCCACCACGCCGTAAGGCTGCCTTCTGGTGAAATTGAGGTGGCGCGGTCCCTGGGAACTGGTCTCGCCTTTGATCTCGGTCACCAGCCCGGCGAAGTAATCAAGGCTGTCTGCGGTCCAGTCCATGTCACCACGCATACCCGTCACGGCATTGCCCGCGTCAACGGCGTCCATCAGACCCAGGTAATCGCGCTGTTCACGGATGCGCCTGGCGAGGGCTTCTAGGCACTTTGCCCGCTCCCGAATCGGCATGCGGTGCCATTGGGCATGGGCTTTTTTTGCCGCCTGTACGGCGCGATCGACGTCAGCTGCGCTGGCGTAGGGCAGATCGGCCAGCTTGCGGCCGGTGGACGGATTGTGTGTTGCGAAGGTTTTTCCATCGACGGCTTCCTCCCATTTGCCGCCGATAAAAAGGCCCTTCGGTGAGTAGCCGAGATCAGGTTCCGCTGATTGTTTATCTGGCATATGCCGGACTCCTTGTGGTCGGATGGTGTTCAAGGGATGATCGCGGCACGCAGGACCCGCCGCTCGGCGGCGTCCTCCATGGCCTTGCCGACCTCGTCCAGCCGGTATTTGCCGTCAACCAGCTCGTGGAACGGGAAGTGCAAGCGGTTGGCCTGCACGAAATCCAGTGCCTCGAGCAGGTTGCGCGGGTGGTAGTTGTGTACGCCGCGCAGCGTGATCAGTTTGCGCAGCACCAGGTTGGCATCGATGCGGACCGATGAATCCGGATTGACCACTCCGCCGAGCACGTAGCGGCCGCCCGTGCGCAGGCATTGGAGTCCCACCGGAATCACACCGGGATCACCGCAAACCTCGATCACGGCGTCCGCACCCTCGGGTGGGCACAGTTCCAGCACGCGCTGTGCCAGCTCCGCTTCGCTCATGCTCCCGGGATCCAGTGCATGATCGACGCCAAAACGCCGGCCCAGTTCGCGGCGTGCTGCAACCGTGTCGAGGCCGATTACGGTTTTCGCACCCCGTGCCTTGGCGATCGCCGCACCGTAGAGGCCGAGCAGACCGAGGCCCTGAATCAGGACCGAATCACCGATGCGGATTTCGGCTTGCTCGGTCACGCAGATCATGGTTGCCACGCCACAGTTGATCGGCGTGGCTTCCTCGTCGGAAATTTCCGATGGCAACTTCAGGATCCAGGACCGAGGAAGCACATAGCAATACTCGCCAAAGCCGCCGTGATGGTGGGGGTCGGTAGTCACCGCCATGTGCCCGTATTTCTCCACACCCGGTGCTTTCTGAGGCAGATCGAGCACATCGGTGTGGAAGCTCGTCCCGGGGATGAAAAATTCACTCCATGTAATCCGGTCCCCCGGCATCAGCGCACTGCCACGCATGTCATGGGTGACGCAATCACCCAGTTCGACGATGTCGCCGATGATCTCGTGCCCGAGTACACCCGGGCAGGGGTTGGGGCGATGGCCCAGATAGGAATGGATGTCGGAGCGGCAAATCGTCGACATGCGGATTTTCACCAGCACCTCTGCCGGATGTGGCGCGCGAAGCGGCAATTCGCGGATCACGAAGGGTGCTTGCGGTGATTCGTACACTGCCAGCCGGCCTTTTTCGGGCTTGATCATCTTCAGCAGGCCGTTCCGTTGATCGCAAAGTCGAATATCTGGTGGCTTCTCAGGGTGGCAGCGCCAGCCCTGAGCCTGTATTCAGTGTTGAGAGGATGGCTCAGGATGAACGGCACCTTGGCCTCGGATGTCCCGCCATGGGTGCGCAGCCGGTGTCCGGCAAGGCCGGAAAGGTCATGTTCGGCCTCCGAGGCGCCCACGCAGACCCCTGCGGACGAGATCACGACCACATCGCCTTCCCGGTCCGGGGGCAGGTCGTGAATCCTGCATGCGGTTTCCCTGTCAAGCACCGACTCGAGCCCTGGCAGCCCGCGGATCTCCGCGATGACCTGCTGCGGGGTGGCTTTGCCGCGGCACCAAACCCGCACAAAGCCGCCCAATGCGCCATGGTGGGCGACAAAGGCGTCGGTGATGGGGCAGATGACCCGGGTGTCGCCCTTGCCGAACTTGCGGTCCAGGATGTCCTGCAGCCAGATGACCCTGGGTTTTCCGGATTCGTCCGACTTGTCATTCATGCCGTGGTCGGCGGTCAGTGCGACGATTGCTCCGAGTGACTCAAGGCGGCCGAACCGGCGGTCTATTTCCTGGTAAAAGCGCCGGGCCTCGGGCTCATGTGGCGCATATTTGTGCTGAACCCAGTCTGTAAGTGACAGATACATGAGGTCGCGGTGGGACTGCTCCAGCAGCCTGATCCCCGCGTCAAGCACGAACAGAGACAATTCCATCGAATACATGTCGGGCTGGGGCGCGCCAACGAAGTCGAGCACATTCTCGATGCCGTTTTCGGCGAGCGTGCATGCCGAGGCGAATTCCGAGGAGAAACTGACATTGCCGCCGGTCAGGTCGAGATCCTTTCCCAGCTGCCTGCGCAGCTTGTCCTTCGCTGTGATTGAGACCACGCGGGCGCCTGCGTTCGCGAAGCGGCTGAGGATGGTGTCTCCGCGCAGCAGCTCCGGCCCTGTCATCACCACGGCTTCGCCGGTTGCCGTGTCAAGGTAAAAGTTGCCGGAGATGCCGTGTCTGGAGGCCGGCGTGCCGGTGATGATCGACATGTTGTTGGGGCAGGTGAAGCTGGGCACGGTGCCGTCTGCAACCGTGCTGAATCCACGGCTCATGAAGCGGGCGATGTTGGGGATCGATCCCTCCGGCAGATATTGCTGCAGGTAAGCAGGATCTCCACCATCAATGCAGACCACCACCACCGGCTGCCGGGGCCAGCGGTAGCGGGTGCCGTTGACAGTGATGGTTTCGGGCCGTGCGTTACGGATGTCCATGTGCGCTGACCTAAATTTCAGTGATTCGTTGACGGTTTTTTTGCGCGAGCGATTCAGGCGATCGCCCTTGAGATGCGGGCGCGTATCCATGCCGAGACCAGTTCAGCCGCGAACACGATCAGGATGATCGAAAGCACGATGGCTGCTACTTCCTGCGATTCCACCCGTTGCACGCTCTCGCGCAGGTAATGGCCCATGCCGCCGGCTCCGAAGAACCCGACGACGGTGGCAGCGCGGAACACCACATCCCAGGTATAAATTGCAATTCCAGTCCATGCGACACGCACCTGGGGAAGCACCGCGAACACGAACACCTGCAGCTCGTTGGCGCCGGAAGCACGTATTGCCTCGACAGGACCGTTGCGGATGGCCTCGATCGCTTCGGCGAGCAGCTTGCCGGAGAAGCCGATGCAGAACATCGTCATCGCCAGGGTTCCCGGCAGCATGCCGAAGCCGACGATGGCCACGAGCAGGATGGTCCATATCATTTCGTGAACCGAGCGGCAGCTCATCACGATCATGCGTGCCACGGGATAAAGGTAGCGCCGGCTCGGTGTCATGTTGAACGAGCCGAACCATGCCAGAGGAATTGCGATCAGAATGCCGACAACGGTCGCCACATAGGACATCTGGAAGGTGTCCACCACAGCCTCGATATAGCCGGATTCCATCACCCGGCTGACCTGCGGCGGCCAGTAACGTTCGGAAAGCACATCGAACATCCGGCCGAGGATGCCGGGCAGCCTCTCTACATCAATGCGCAGGAAATCAAGTGACCACCAGATAAATCCCGCTGCACCCAGCACCGCGCCATACTTGTAGAGGCTTTGCGGAAAGCGGAACCGTCGCCATTCGGGCAGGGGCTTGACAGCCGCAGGTGCGATGGTGCTCATCAGATCACTGCCCTGCGGGCGAGGTATGAAGCAATCTCTCCTGCGATGATCAGCAGCAGGATGACCAGCAGCACCGTCGCAACGCCGCCATAGTTGTAGGCGCTCATCTGCCGGTGAAGTGCCAGACCCAGGCCGCCCGCTCCGACCAGTCCCATGATGGTCGAACGGCGGATGTTGACATCCCATTCGAAGATGACATTACCGATGAAGACCGGAATCACTTGCGGCAGGATGCCGAACAGAAGAACCTGGAAGCGGTTGGCGCCGACGGCTCTCATCGCCTCCACCGGGCCGGGATTGACATCCTCGATCGCTTCGGCGACAGTCTTCGAGATGAAGCCGATCGAGCGGATGCCCATCGCCAGGACGCCTGCCAGTGCGCCGAGTCCGACCGCGGCGACGAATATCAGGGCCCACACCAGTTCATGTACTGACCGTGACATGGTCATCAATGCCCGACCGAAGGCATAGCTGGACTTGCCAAGCGGTGAGATGTTGGCAGCACCCAGCCAGGCGACCGGCACCGCAAGTACCAGGCCGAGCAGAGTGCCCAGGGTAGCCATAAGGGCGGTCTCGATCGCAGGTGTGAGCAGACTTCCGAGGATGGAAAAATCCACATCCATGAACTGCCGGGCAGACTTGAACATGCTTGCCCAGGAAATACGGTCCCAGTCGGTGTCGCCAATGACAATAGCCTCGACGCTCCAGGCAATAAGGGCTGCGACCATGAAGTAAGTGCCGTAGCGCATCCTGCGCGAACGGTTGCGCCAGGCGGAGATTTGATCCGCGTGCAGGTCGTAAGCCGTAAGATCCGCGGCGCCAGCGCGCATGTTCAAAGCGTCTCCATCGCGTAAATGTCAGCCAGGACGCGTTTGTCGATCTCGGCCGGCGCCCCGTCGAAGCGCTTGATGCCGTCCTGTAGCCCGATCACCCGGGTGCAATACTCCAGCGCCAGGTTGACATCGTGGATGTTGCAGAGGACCGGCACGCCGAATTCACGTGCGATTTCACGGATCAGACCCATCACTTCACGTGCGATCTTCGGGTCGAGGCTGGAGGTGGGTTCGTCGACCAGCAGCATTTTCGGATCCTGGATCAGGGCGCGCGCGATGCCGACGCGCTGGCGCTGACCGCCCGAGAGCTGGTCCGCGCGCTTGTCCAGGTGCTCGATCAGCCCGACCCGGTCGAGCAGGCGGATTGCGTTGCGGATGTCATCCCTGGTGTAGGCGCGAAACAGGCTGCGCCAGGTTCCGGTGTATCCGAGTCTGCCCGTTAGAACATTGTCTATGACGGACAGGCGTTCGATCAGGTTGAATTCCTGGAAAATCATGCCAATGTTTCGGCGGGCGGCGCGCATTTCCGACTCACCCAGTCGGAGCAGGTCACGCCCTTCGAACAGGATTTCCCCCGCGTTCGGCTCCACCAGACGGTTGACGCAGCGGATCAGGGTCGATTTTCCCGACCCGCTGGGGCCGATGATGGCCAGGAAATCATCAGATCTGACGGTGAAGTTGATGCCCTTGAGGACCTCCTTGCCCGCTGAATAGCGGACCCGGAGGTCCCTGACTTCCAGGATTGCGGACATCGCCGGTTACTTCTTGTTGGCTTCGCGGACGATGTCGTAATCCGAGTCTTTCATCGGCACGATTTTCAGTGACTTGACGTTCTGCAGGTATTTCTGGCCGGCCTCGGTCTTGTCAACGGTCATGAAGGTATCGATGATGGCCTTCTTGATGTCGTCGCAGAGGGTGTTACGCAGAACGAAGGGATCCTGCGGGATCAGCGGCGATTGCCAGAGAATGTTGAAGTCGTCGAGTTTCACCTTGCCGGCATTCACGGTTTCCATGAAGCGGTGGCTCGCGATGAAGGCGGCATCAGCCTTGTTTTCTGCCACCGAGATGGCGGCAAGATCGTGGGCTCCCGCGTAGACCACCCGCGAGAAGTACTGCTTCAGCGGAGGGATTTTTGCTGCGTTCGGAAACACTTTCTCGGGGACCAGGCCGCCAGAGGTGCTGGCGGGGTCGACCAGGGCAATGACCGTTCCCTTGAGCGATTCAATGCTGTTGAATTTGCTGCCCTTCCTGGTGATCAGGATGAAGCGGTAGCCCGGGCCTTCCTCCTGGATGCCGTCCCTTGCCCGGTGGTAGGTCGCGAAGACCTCGATGCTTGGCGATTTGCTTTTGGCAATGACATAGGACTCAGGTCCCAGTACGCCGAAATCAACCCATTTCCCGAGCATCGCTTCCACAACCGAAGAGTAAGAAGTCGGCATGAAGAACTCGATTTTCCGGCCGGTGTTCTTGACCAGCTGGTCCAGCACGGGCTTGTAGTAGCTCAATTCGCGGACGCTGTCCTGAGTCGGAACCATGGAAAACCGCAGCACCCTGGGACTTTCGCAGCTTTGAGCTGTTGCATTGGCAATCACTCCCATCATCAGCATCACGCCGGTTGCGGCTGTCATCCACTTCCCGGATCGGCTCCAAAAACTCATTTCATGCTCCTTGTTATGTGGGTTGGTCCGGACGCCGGGCGGCTGCGCCGGCTAAGCGGACGGTATTGACGAAGACGCCAAATAAATTGAAAATTTAAATAAAACAGAAATCATTATTGGTCTATTAAATTTCATTTTTATGACAAACATGAATTCCCTTGATCCTCTGCTGGCGATTTACAAGGAAAAAAGCTGGCGGCGTTACGGACTGAGCAAAGTGACCCAGCTTGAACATGCGCTGCAAGGCGCTCTCCTTGCGGAGCAGGAGGGATGCCCCGCGCATCTGGTTGTGGCGACGCTGCTGCACGACGTCGGCCACATGATTCACGATCTGGGCGAGTCACCCGCCGCGGAAGGCATTGATGACCATCACCAGCGGCTGGGTGCTGATTATCTGGCGCAGTGGTTTGGCCCCGAGGTCACCACACCGATCCGGTTGCACGTGGCGGCGAAGCGCTACCTCTGCCACGGCGTGGCGGGTTACCAGGACAGCCTTTCCGATGATTCCATCCGCAGCCTGCGCCTGCAGGGAGGGCC
>JAJTHX010000254.1 GCA_021300125.1 Betaproteobacteria bacterium
CGCGCACCGCTTCGGAATTCACCGAGAAGCAGAGCTGCCGGATCGGATCGTGCAGCGGCTGGAAGCCCAGATGATCCGCGTCGAGCAGCGCGATATCCGCGCGCAGGCCCGGCGCCAAACGCCCGATATCGCCGATGCGGCAGGATTTCGCCCCGCTCTCGGTCGACATCTCGAACGCTTCGGCCGCCCCCAGCCAGGTCGACGTGTCGAAGCTCTCGATCTTGTGCAGCATGGCGGCCAGGCGCAAAGCTTCGACCTGATCGGCGGTGTCGCTGGTCGCCATGCCGTCGGTCGCGACCGCGACATTGACGCCCGCCTTGCGCAACGCGCGCACCGGACACACGCCGCTGCCCAGTTTCAGATTGCTGAGCGGGTTATGCGTGACCGAGCAACCGGCCGCCCCCATGCGCGCGATATCATCCGCCGTCAGCCAAATCGCGTGATTCATAGTCAAGCGGTCGGTCAGCAAACCCAGATCGTGCAGATGCCGGACCAGCGTCTTCCCGAACAAGACTTGGCCGGTGATCGCTTGGGTCTTCGTTTCCAGCACATGCATATGCATGGCGAGGTCGCGTTCCGCCGCGATGCGCGCCAGTGTTTTCAGAAGTTCGGGGCTGCAACGCTGCGGCGCGCACGGGCCCAGCGCCAGTCCCAAGCGGCCATCGTCGCGGCCATGCCATTTCGCGTAATGCCGCTCGAACAGGGCCAGCAGCGTTTCGTCGCTCGGCAGCGGCGTGGCGGCGATGCGCGCGCGCAGTTCCGCGGGCACGATTTCCTCGTAGAACGGGATGCCGTATTCCATCGGCGCGTTCCACATGCTGACCGTGACGCGCGCGCGAAGTCCGATATCGCGATAGGCGGAAATCGTGCCGTCGAGCCCCTCGGGCGTGGCCGACGGATGGATCAGATCGTCCTGCAGCGTGGTGACGCCGGAACGGACCGATTCCAGCGCGCAGAGCATGCCGCGCAGATAATGCGCGCGCTCGGTCAGTTCGGGAAAGCCGAAGGGCGGATACGACATGGTCAGCCACGGCTCCAGCGGCAGATTGTCGTAAGCGCCCTGTTCGAAGGCTTCGTTCGAGTGCATATGCGCGTTGACGAAGCCCGGGATCGCGATTCGGCGCGTGCCGTCGACGATCGCCGTGTCGTCCGAAACGGCGAGGGCTTTGCCGATCGCCGCGATCTTGCCGTCGCGCAGCAGAATATCGCCGCCGCGCAACGGCGCGGTGCGTGCGTCCGCGACGATAACGGCGTTTCGGATCAAGATCGGACGGGTCATTTTGCGCGCGCCTTTACGTAGCCAAATACGCCCGGCATTGAGGCAAATTACATGCCGGACTGAGTTTTGCGCCCTTGAACCCCGAACGCCGCACGGGCTAGAACCGCCGCATCATGAATCCGATCTTCGCCGGACTGCCGACCACGATTTTCGAGGAGATGTCCGCCCTCGCGCGCACGCATGAGGCGGTCAATCTCGGTCAAGGATTCCCCGACGATCCCGGCCCCGAAGACGTGCGCCGCAAAGCCGCCGACGCGGTAATCGACGGCTGGAACCAATATCCGCCGATGCCCGGCCTGCCCGAGCTGCGCCAAGCGGTCGCAGCACATTACAAGGCGCATCAAGATATCGACATCGATCCGCTGGCCGAAGTGATGGTGACGTCGGGTGCGACCGAGGCGATTGCGGGCGCGTTGATGGCGCTGATCACGCCGGGCGACGAAGTCGTGTTGTTCGAGCCTTATTACGACGCCTATCTGCCGCTGGTGCTGCGCGCGGGCGGCGTGCCGAAATTCGTCAAACTCGCCCCGCCCGATTGGCGCTTCACCGCCGCCGATCTCGCCGCCGCGATAAGCCCCAAGACGCGCGTGGTGCTGTTCAACAATCCGTTGAACCCATCCGCCACGGTCTTCGGCAAGGCGGAATTGGAACTGATCGCCCAGGCGATCGAAGGTACGGACGCGATCGTCGTCGCCGACGAGGTGTGGGAACATGTCGTGTTCGACGGGCGCAAGCACACCTCCGTGCTCGCAATCCCGGGCTTGCGCAATCGCAGCGTCAAGATCGGCTCGGCGGGGAAGATCTTTTCGCTGACCGGCTGGAAGGTCGGGTTTAGCGTCGCGGCACCCGATATTTTGAAAGTGCTGATGAAGGCGCATCAGTTCCTGACCTTCACGACCCCGCCCAATCTGCAAAGCGCGGTGGCCTACGGCTTGGGCAAGGACGCCGCGCATTTCGACGCCATGCGCGCGGATCTGACCGCGCGGCGCGATCATCTCGCCAAGGGCCTTGCCTCGGCCGGGTTCAAGACGCTGGCGTGCGAAGGCACCTATTTCATCAACGTCGATTTGGCGCCGTTGGGTCTGACCGACGACCAGGCGTTCTGCCGGCGTTTGGTCAAGGAGGCGGGCGTCGCCGCGATTCCGGTTTCGGCCTTCTACGCGGACGGCGGCATGCGCTCGGCGATCCGCTTTTGCTTCGCCAAGAAATACGAAACCCTCGACGC
>JAJTHX010000172.1 GCA_021300125.1 Betaproteobacteria bacterium
GCCGCCGTGGGCGAGGAATTCCGCCCGCGCCTCGATTGCGATTTCCTCCAGCGTTTCCAGGCAGTCGGAGACGAAGCCTGGGCAGGCAACGTCGAGCCGGCCGGTTTTTTTGCGGGCGAGGTCCTTGACCACGTCCGCGGTGTACGGCTTCAGCCATTCGGCCCGGCCGAAACGCGACTGGAAGCTGACGCTGTAGGACCCGGGCTTGAGCCCGATCTGCTCGGCGATCAGGCGGCCTGTCTTCAGGCATTCGCAGTGGTAAGGGTCGCCGCGGTCGAGCGTGCGCCGCGGCACGCCGTGAAAGCTCAGCAGCAGGTGGTCGCCGCTGCCGTGCTTGAACCAGTAGTCCTGGATCGATTGCGCGCAGGCCTGGATGTAGCCTTCATGGTCGTGGAAATTGCGCACCGTGCGCAGTGCGGGCTGGTTGCGCATCGCGCCCAGCACGTCGTAGGCGGCCCTGAACACGGTCCCGGTGGTGCTGGCCGCATGCTGGGGATAAAGCGGCAGCAGCAGGATGCGGTCACAGCCGCGGGCCTTCAGGGATTCGAGTTGCTGGCGGATCGAGGGGCTGCCGTAACGCATCGCGTACTCGACCACATGCGGCTGCTTCAGGCGTTCGCTCAGGTAGCCCTGCAGCAGCTTCGCCTGTTTTTCGGTATGCACCTTCAGTGGCGAGCCTTCGGGCGTCCACACCTGTGCGTAGCGCTTGGCCGAGTCCCTCGGGCGCAGCGGCAGGATGAGCAGGTTGAGGATCAGCCACCACAGCGGCCGCGGAATCTCGACCACCGCGGGGTCGGACAGGAATTCGCGCAGATAGCGGCGCACCGCGGCCGGTGTCGGCGCTTCAGGCGAGCCGAGGTTGACGATCAGGATGCCAATGCTGGCGGCGCTGCCGTGGCGGTAGGGCGGTTCTGCGGGAAAGGCCATGACGGATCAGGGATGTGGAGTCTGGAAGAATCTGGATGAAGAAAGAACCCCGTGGCGGGCGCCGCGAGCGGGTTCAGCGCTGGGCCAGCGCGCTCGACAGCAGCTTGGCGGTGATGTCGACGATCGGAATCACCCGCTCGTAGGCCATGCGCGTGGGGCCGATTACGCCGACGGTGCCGACCACCTTGCCGTCCACTTCGTAAGGCGCGGTGACCACGCTGCATTCGTCCAGCGGCTGCAGTCCGGCCTCGCCGCCGATGAACAGTTGCACGCCCTGGGCGCGGCTGGACTGGTCGAGCAACTGGAGCAGGGATGCGCGGTGTTCGAACAGGTTGAACAGCTCGCGCAGCTTGCCCATGTTCGAGGAGAGGTCGTCGATGCCCAGCAGGTTGACCTCGCCCGAGATCACCACGTCCTCGGCGGCTTCGCTGGCCGCCTGGTCACCCGCGGCGAGCGCGGCGGTCATCAGGTGGCCCATGTCCTCACGCAGCTGCCGCAGTTCGGCATGGATGCGGCGGCGCACTTCGTCGAAGCCCAGACCGGCGTAGTTCTGGTTGAGCATGTTGGCGGCTTCAGTGAGCTCGGAGGCCGAATAGGCCTTCTCGGTATGGATGATCCGGTTCTGCACGTCGCCTTCGGGGGTGACCAGGATCAGCAGCAGGCGCTTCTCCGCCAGCTTCAGGAATTCGATGTGGCGGAAGCCGCCGCTGCGCCGTGGCGTGACCACCACGCCGGCAAAGTGGGTCAGGCCGGAGAGCAACTGCGAGGCCGAGGCCACCAGTTTCTGGGTGTTGTCCACCTGCAGCTGGCCCTCAAGCTGGCTGATCTCGATCCGGTCCAGCGGCTTCACGGTCAGCAGGGTGTCGACAAAGAACCGGTAGCCGCGTGCTGTCGGCACACGGCCGGCCGAAGTGTGCGGGCTCGCGATGAAACCCATCTCCTCAAGGTCGGCCATCACGTTGCGGATGCTGGCCGGGGAGAGGTCGAGGCCCGAGAATTTCGACAGCGCACGCGAGCCGACCGGCTGGCCGTCCGCGATGTAGCGCTCGACCAGGGTTTTCAGCAGCAGTTGTGCGCGCTCGTTCAGTGCCTGAGGGTCGTATGGCATGAAAATCATTCTACACAAAAAGCCGGATTCTTCAGCACTCGTCCGGCGCGATCGCCAATGCCTTGTTTTTAATGGATTTGCGAACCGGGCATCGCGGCGAAATGTGGTTTAATTCCGGCATGTCCAATGCCTTCACAACCATCGCGCTGATCGGCAAGTACAAGACACCGGAGATCGCAGCGCCGGTGCTCAAGCTCGCCGCCTTTCTTGAGCAGCGTGGCGTCAAGGTGCTGCTTGATCGCCTCACCGCGGCGCACATTCCCGACTGCCGCTACGGCGTGCTGCTGCTTGAGGAGCTGGGGCGCGAGGCGGACCTCGCCATCGTGCTCGGCGGCGACGGCACCATGCTCAACATCGCGCGCACCTTCGCGCCCTACGAGGTTGCGCTGGTCGGCGTCAACCAGGGGCGGCTGGGTTTCCTGACCGACATTTCGGTCGATACCATGTTCGAAACCATCCGCGCCATCCTCGACGGCCAATATGTCACCGAGGAGCGCATGCTGCTGCAGTCGGAAGTCTGGAGCGGCGGCAACGGTTCGCAGGAGAAGGTATTCGACGTGCTCGCCTTCAACGATGCGGTGGTGTCCAAGGGTTTCAAGGGCGGGCTGGTGGACATCGAGGTGCGCATCGACGGCCAGTTCATCTACAACCAGCGTTCCGACGGCCTGATCGTGGCCACGCCTACCGGGTCCACTGCCTACGCCTTGTCCGCGGGCGGACCGATTGTTCACCCCGCACTGTCGCTGATGGCGCTGGTGCCGGTGTCGCCGCATACCCTGTCCAACCGGCCGGTTGTGATCAGCGCTGACAGCACCGTCGAGATCGTGGTGCGCAGCGCTGACGATCCGCGCGCTCATTTTGACAGCCATTCCCACTTCGACCTGCGCGAGGGCGACCGCGTGGTGGTGCGACGCTACCAGCACCGCATCAAGCTGCTGCATCCGGTGGGCCACAGTTATTACTCGATGCTGCGCGAGAAACTCCACTGGAACCGGGACCGCGACTGAGGCCCCGGATTCTGCGATGCTGCAACGTCTCACCATCCGTGATTTTGTCATCGTCGAACGCCTCGAGCTCGAGTTCGACGGAGGGTTCACCGCGCTCACCGGCGAAACCGGTGCCGGAAAATCCATCCTGATCGACGCGCTGGCGCTCACGCTCGGCGAGC
>JAJTHX010000218.1 GCA_021300125.1 Betaproteobacteria bacterium
AGGAGATGTCCATGATCTTCTCCACCTCCACCAGGTGGTTGGCCTTCAGCGTGCTGCCGGTGGAGACCAGGTCGACGATGGCGTCGGCCAGGCCGGTCAGCGGCGCCAACTCCATCGAGCCGTAGAGCTTGATGAGGTCTACGTGCACGCCCTTGGTGGCGAAGAACTCGCGGGCGGTCTTGGTGTACTTGGTGGCCACGCGGATGCGCGAGCCCTGGCGCACCGCACGGGCGTAATCGAAGTCCACCGGCACTGCCACGCTCATGCGGCAGCGCGCGATCTTCAGGTCCAGCGGCCGGTACAGGCCGTGGTCATCGTGCTCCAGCAGGGTGTCCAGGCCGGCCACGCCCAGATCCGCCCCGCCGTGCTGCACGTAGGTGGGCACGTCGGTGGCGCGCACGATCAGCACGCGCACGTTGCGGCGGTTGGTTTCGATGATCAGCCTGCGCGAACTTTCCGGGTTCTCGCGCACGACGATGCCCGCGGCCTTGAGCAGCGGCAGGGTTTCGTCGAAGATGCGCCCCTTGGAGAGCGCGATGGTGATCATAAAGCCGGTTCCGAGACAAAAAATCCGGGGCCTGACAGGGGTGGAACATCAGCCTGGACAGGTATACCGGAGTGCTTGAATTGTAACGTATTCCCGCCCCGCTCCGGGCGAAAAACCGGGCGCCGGTGGTTCACGGCGACGGGTCCAGCAGTTACACTGCGCGCTTGAACTCCGCAAGCGCCCTGCCACCCCCGTCTTCCGCAATGCCCACCGATCACGTCGTCGAAATCCGCGATCTCGCCTTCGCCTATGGCAGGAACGGGATCTTCAGGTCCGTGAACCTCGACATTCCGCGGGGCCAGGTGGTGGGCATCATGGGCGCCAGCGGCTGCGGCAAGACCACGCTGATGCAGCTGATCGGCGCGCAGCTGCACCCCTCGCGCGGCACGGTGAAGGTGCTGGGCGAGGACATCCACGCGCTCGACCGCGACGCGCTGTACCGGCTGCGGCGGAAAATGGGCATGCAGTTCCAGCAGGGCGGCCTGTTCACCGACCTCTCGGTGTTCGAAAACATCGCCTTCCAGATGCGCGAAAAGACGCAGCTGCCCGAGGACATGATCAACGACCTGGTGCTGATGAAGCTCAATGCCGTCGGCCTGCGCGGCGCCGCACAGCTGATGCCCTCGGAATGTTCGGGCGGCATGGCGCGGCGGGTGGGTCTCGCGCGGGCCATCGCGCTCGACCCCGACCTGATCATCTACGACGAACCCTTTGCCGGCCTCGACCCGATTTCCTGCAACGTGGTGGGCAAGCTGATCCGGCGCCTGAACGACGCGCTGGGCGTGACCTCGATCGTGGTCTCGTACGATGCGCAGGAATCACTGCGCTGCATCGACTACGTCTATTTCCTCGCCGATGGCGTGGTGGTCGCGCAGGGCAGCACCGAAGACGTGAAGAACTCCGAGGACCCCTTCGTCAGACAGTTTATCAAGGGCCTGCCCGACGGCCCGGTGCCGTTCCACTACAGGCAGAACTCTTACGCCGCGGACCTCGAGCTTACCCGAGATTGATTTTTGAAAATCAAGGAATTGGAAAAGGTTCAGCGCTGACGGCGAATGCGTGCACCCAGCCGTGACAGTTTTTCCTCGATGCGCTCATAGCCCCGGTCGAGGTGGTAGATGCGCTCGACGATGGTCGTGCCCCGCGCCACGAGGCCCGCGATCACCAGGCTGGCGGAGGCGCGCAGGTCGGTCGCCATCACCGTCGCACCGTTGAGCTGCGATACCCCCTTGATCAGCGCGGTGTTGCCTTCCACCGCGATGTCGGCGCCCAGGCGCTGCAGTTCCTGCACGTGCATGAAGCGGTTCTCGAAAATCGTCTCGACCACGCGTGCGGCCCCCTGCGCGACGCTGTTCAGCGCCATGAACTGCGCCTGCATGTCGGTTGGAAAGGCCGGATAGGGCGCGGTGCGCACGTTGACGGCCTTCAGCGCGCCGCCGGCCCTGACCCGGATCCAGTCGGTTCCGGCCTCCACGCTCACCCCGGCCTCGCGCAGCTTGTCGAGCACGGCATCCAGCGTGTCGGGGCGCGAGCCGGTGACCTTCACGTCCCCGCCCGTGGCCGCGGCTGCAACCAGGAAGGTGCCGGTCTCGATGCGGTCCGGCATCACGGTGTGGTGTGCGCCATGCAGGCGCTCCACGCCCTCGACCGTGATCACATCGCTGCCGGCGCCGCTGATCTTCGCGCCCATCGCGGTGAGGCAGGCAGCCAGGTCCGGGATCTCCGGCTCGCGCGCGGCGTTCTCGATCACGGTGACGCCGTCGGCCAGCGCCGCTGCCATCATCAGGTTTTCGGTGCCGGTGACGGTGACCAGATCCATGCAGATGCGCGCGCCCTTGAGCCGCGGCGCACGCGCGATCATGTAGCCCTGCGCCATCTCGATGGTCGCACCCATCGCCTGCAGGCCTTTGAGGTGCTGGTCGACCGGCCGCAGCCCGATCGCGCAGCCGCCGGGCAGGGACACCCGCGCCTCGCCCAGCCGCGCCACCAGGGGGCCGAGCACCAGCACCGAGGCGCGCATGGTCTTCACCAGCTCGTACGGCGCGACCGGGTCGGTGACCGTTGCCGCGCGCAGCTCGACGCTGCCTTTCTCGTCGAGCGAGGTGGTGACGCCCATCTGCATCAGCAGGTTGAGCATGGTCGAGACATCGCGCAGATGCGGCACGTTGTCCACCGTCAGCGGCTCGTCGGTGAGCAGCGCCGCGGTGAGTATGGGCAGCGCCGCGTTCTTGGCGCCCGAGATTGCGACTTCGCCCTTGAGCGGCACGCCGCCGTCGATGACCAGTTTGTCCATCAGCGGCTCAGGCCTGCCACTGGTCGGGGGTCAGCGTCTTCATCGACAGCGCATGGATTTCCTCGCGCATGCGATCCCCCAGCGCCGCGTACACGAGCTGGTGCTGGCGCACCTTGGGCAGGCCGCGGAAAGCCTCGCTGACAATCACCGCCTCCCAGTGGTGGCCGTCGCCGGCAACCTCGACATGCCGGCAGTCGAGGCCGGTGCGGATGGATTGTTCAATGCTCTGTGCAGTCACCATGGAATCACAATCTCAGTTTGTAACCGCGCCGCAGCAGCGCGAGGGTCAGCCATGATAAGGCGGCGAAGCTCGCGCAGACAATCGCCAGGCTCAGCTGCGGCGAGGTGTCGGACACGCCGAAAAAGCCGTAGCGGAAACCGTCGATCATGTAGAACACGGGATTCAGGTGCGACACGGTCTGCCAGAACGGCGACAGCGACTGGATCGAATAGAACACGCCGGAGAGGAAGGTCAGCGGCAGGATGATGAAGTTGGTGAAGGCCGCGAGCTGGTCCACCTTGTCGGACTGGATGCCGGCAACGATGCCCAGCGCGCCGAGCACCGCGCTGCCGGCGACCGCGAACATCACCACCCACAGCGGATGCGCCAGCGGCAGGTCGATGAACCAGACCGTGACCGAGAGCACACCGCCGCCGACAATCAGGCCGCGGGCCACCGCGGCAAGCAGGTAGGCCAGGAAAAATTCACGGTGCGACAGCGGCGGCAGCAGCACGAACACGATGTTGCCCTGCATCTTCGACTGCATCAGGCTTGACGAGGCGTTGGCGAAGGCGTTCTGCAGCAGCGACATCATCGCCAGCCCCGGTATCAGGAAGGCGGTGTACTCGACACCGGGAAACACCTCGACGCGGCCCGACAGCGCGTGCCCGAACACCATCAGGTAGAGCAGCGCGGTCAGCACCGGCGCGAGTACGGTCTGCACGCTCACTTTCCAGAAGCGCAGCCATTCCTTGTGGAACAGGGTCCAGAAACCGGTCATCGGGGCTCAGGTCTTCCGCATGATCTGCACAAACACATCTTCGAGGTCGGGCTGGAGGATTTCCATTTCCAGCACCGGCGCCCGCGCCTCGCGCAGCGCGGCCATCACGCCCTCCACTGCCGCATAGTCCGGCAGCGACAGGCGCAGGGCGCCGTCTTCGCGGCGCTCGGCCACACGCGGCTCCAGTGCCGCAGGCAGCGCCGCGCCCAGGCGCAGCACCAGGTGGCAGCCGGCATGCATCTGCAGCAGGTTCTCGGTGCGGTCGAGCGCAACGATGCGCCCCTGCTTGAGCATCGCGATGCGCCCGCACAGCGCCTCGGCCTCCTCCAGATAATGCGTGGTCAGCACGATGGTGTGGCCGTCCTGGTTCAGGCGCCGGATGAAGCGCCACAGCGCCTGGCGCAGCTCGACGTCAACACCGGCGGTGGGCTCGTCGAGCACGATCACCG
>JAJTHX010000055.1 GCA_021300125.1 Betaproteobacteria bacterium
GAAGGCCGCGCGGCCGGGGTACTGGGCTACGTCGCCCAGGTCTTCCTCAATGCGCAGCAGCTGGTTGTATTTCGCCAGGCGGTCGCTGCGAGACAGGGAACCGGTCTTGATCTGCATCGCATTGGTGGCCACCGCGATGTCGGCGATGGTGGTGTCCTCGGTCTCGCCGGAACGGTGGGAAATCACCGCAGTGTAGCGCGCCCGCTTCGCCATCTCGATCGCGGCCAGGGTTTCGGTCAGCGTACCGATCTGATTGACCTTGATCAGGATGGAATTGGCGATGCCCTGCTCGATGCCTTTTTTCAAATAGCGGGTATTGGTCACGAACAGGTCGTCGCCGACCAGCTGAACGCGGCCGCCCAACCTGTCAGTCAGCGACTTCCAGCCGCCCCAGTCGTTCTCGGCCATGCCGTCCTCGATGCTCAGGATCGGGTATTTGTCGACCCAGGCTGCAAGGTAGTCCGCGAATTCGACGGCTTTCAGCGACAGGCCCTCGGAGCGCAGCGTGTATTCGCCGTCTTCGAAAAATTCGGAGCTGGCGCAATCCAGGGCCAGGGCCACGTCCTCGCCAGGCCGGTAACCCGCGGCTTCGATGGCCTGCAGGATGGTCTGGATTGCCAGCTCGTGTTTGCCCAGCCGCGGCGCAAAACCGCCTTCGTCGCCTACCGCGGTGGCAAGACCCTTGTCGGTGAGGATGCCGCGCAGCGCGTGGAACACCTCTGCACCGCAGCGCAGCGCCTCGCGGAAGGACTGTGCGCCGACCGGCACGATCATGAACTCCTGCATGTCGAGGCCGTTGTCGGCGTGCACGCCGCCATTGATCACGTTCATCATCGGCACCGGCATCGCCATCGCGCCCGCGCCACCAAGGTAACGGTGCAGCGGCAGGCCGGATTCCTCGGCGGCGGCGCGGGCCACGGCCATCGAAACCGCGAGCATGGCATTGGCGCCGAGCCGGGACTTGTTTTCGGTGCCGTCAAGATCCTGCAGCGTCTGGTCGACAAAGGCCTGCTCGGTGGCATCAACGCCGATCACCGCCTCGCAAATCTCGGTATTGACGTTTTCCACTGCCTGCAGCACGCCCTTGCCGAGGTAGCGGGCCTTGTCGCCGTCGCGCAGCTCGATCGCCTCCCGGCTGCCGGTTGAAGCGCCGGAAGGCACTGCGGCGCGCCCCATCACACCGGATTCCAGCAGCACGTCGGCCTCCACTGTGGGATTGCCGCGCGAGTCCAGGATTTCCCTGCCGATGACGTCAACGATTGCGCTCATGCTGTTTTCCTCATAGCTGCTGCTCGACGAAGCGACGGCCTTTGACCGTGGCATCCAGAGCATGAAGTGTGTCAAGAAGTTCGCCCATCAGCGCCAGCGGCCAGGAGTTCGGGCCATCACACAGCGCCTCGTCGGGTTTCGGGTGGGTTTCCATGAACACGCCGGATACACCCGCGGCCACGGCGGCACGCGCCAGCACCGGGATATGTTCGCGCTGGCCGCCACTGGAACCGCCCTGCCCGCCCGGCAACTGCACCGAATGCGTGGCATCAAACACCACCGGGCAGCCGGAGCCTCGCATCACGGCAAGCCCCCGCATATCGACCACCAGGTTGTTGTAGCCGAAGCTGAAGCCGCGTTCGCAGACCATGATCTGCTGGTTCCCGGTACTGCGTGCCTTCTCGACCACATTGGACATCTCCCATGGAGACAGGAACTGGCCTTTCTTGATGTTGACCGGCTTGCCCTGGCTGGCGGCGTTGCGTATGAAATTGGTCTGCCGGCACAGAAAAGCAGGGGTCTGGATCACATCCACCACCGCAGCCACTTCGGCGAGCGGCGTATCCTCGTGTACGTCGGTCAGCACCGGCACGCCGATCTGGCGCTTGATCGACTCGAGCATGCGCAGCCCCTCTTCAATGCCGGGACCCCGGTAACTCTTGCCCGAGGTGCGGTTGGCCTTGTCGAAGGAGCCCTTGAACACGTAAGGCATGCCCAGCGCGGCTGTTTTCTCCTTAAGCTGCCCCGCCACGTCGAGGCACATCTGTTCGCTTTCGAGGGTGTCAGGGCCGGCAATCAGGAACATCGGCTGGTCGAGCCCGGCTTCGAATCCGCAGAGTTTCATGGGCAGTTCCGGATCCGGCTCAGGATGCCGCCGTGGCGCGCGCCGGCTGCGCAGCAGGGCGCATCGCCGCGGCATTGCCCAGCGCAGCCTCGACAAACGACTTGAACAGAGGATGGCCGCCACGCGGGGTCGAGGTGAATTCGGGGTGGAATTGCACGCCGACAAACCAGGGATGGCCGGGGATCTCGATCATCTCGCACAGGTCACCGGTAAGGGAGCGGCCGCTGACGCTCAGGCCCGCATCCTGAAGGCGCTGCAGATAATGGTTATTGACCTCGTAGCGGTGGCGATGGCGCTCGGTGACGCGGTCGGCACCATAGATCCTGCGCGCGAGCGAACCGGGTTTGAGCTGGCACTCCTGGCCGCCGAGGCGCATGGTGCCGCCAAGGTCGGATGAGGCGTCGCGCCGCTCGACGCGGCCGTCGCGATCCTGCCATTCGGTGATCAGCGCCACCACCGGATGCGGGGTCTCCGCATCGAACTCGGTGCTGTGCGCGCCGGCGAGGCCGGCGAGATTGCGTGCATATTCGATCACCGCGAGCTGCATGCCCAGGCAGATGCCGAGATAGGGCACCCCCTTTTCACGCGCGTAACGGATCGCGCCAATCTTGCCCTCAACGCCGCGCTTGCCGAAGCCGCCGGGCACCAGGATCGCATCCATGCCCTCGAGGCAGCCGGTGCCGTTTTTCTCGATACTTTCGGAATCGACGTAGTGGATGTTGATCTTGGATCCGGTGTGCACCCCGGCGTGGATCAGCGCCTCCGACAGGGACTTGTAGGATTCGGTGAGGTCCACATACTTGCCGACCAGCGCAATGCTGACCTCGTGTTTCGGATTCTGCAGCGCATTGACTACACGCTCCCAGCTGGCGAGGTCGGCCGGCGGCGGCTGGATGCCCAGCTTGTTGCAGACAATGGTGTCGAGCCCCTGCTCGTGAAGCATGGCCGGGATCTTGTAGATGCTGTCGACGTCAACGGCGGAAATCACAGCCTCGACGCCGACGTTGGTGAACAGCGCGATCTTGCGCCGCTCCCCCTCGGGCAGGGGACGGTCGGCACGGCACAGCAGAACGTCGGGCTGGATGCCGATCTCGCGCAGTTCCTTCACCGAATGCTGGGTCGGCTTGGTCTTGATCTCGCCGGCTGAGGCGATGTAGGGCACCAGGGTCAGGTGAATGAAACAGGCATTGTTGCGGCCGACCTCGATGCCCATCTGGCGTATCGCCTCCAGGAAAGGCAGTGACTCGATGTCGCCGACCGTGCCCCCGACCTCGACCAGGGCAATCTCGGCATCCCCCGCTCCGCGGCGGATGAAAAGCTTGATCTCGTCAGTGATGTGCGGGATGACCTGAACCGTGCCGCCAAGGTAGTCGCCGCGGCGCTCCTTCTTGATCACGCTCTCGTAGATCTGGCCGGTGGTGAAGTTGTTGCGCTTGCCCATGCGGGCGTTGATGAAGCGCTCGTAATGGCCGAGATCGAGGTCGGTTTCTGCGCCGTCTTCAGTAACGAAAACCTCGCCGTGCTGGAAGGGACTCATGGTCCCCGGATCCACGTTGATGTAGGGATCCAGCTTGAGCATCGAGACCCGGATGCCGCGGGATTCAAGTATCGCCGCGAGAGAGGCGGCGGCGATGCCTTTGCCAAGGGAGGAAACTACACCACCAGTGACAAAGATATATTGGGTCATCTCATGAGTGCCGAGGTTTGCCCATTTTAACCCAATTCACGCGGTCGTCCAATCACGAAGCCTGCGATTTCTTGGCCAGGTAGAGCCAGGTTTCGACCACGGTGTCCGGATTCAGCGACAGGCTCTCGATGCCCTCCTGCACCAGCCATTCGGCCAGATCCGGATGATCGGAGGGGCCCTGGCCGCAGATGCCGACGTACTTGCCGGCCTTGCGGCAGGCCTGGATCGCCAGGTGCAGCATGTGCTTCACGGCCGGGTCGCGCTCGTCGAAAGCATCGGCAATGATGCCCGAGTCGCGATCCAGCGCCAGGGTCATCTGGGTCATGTCGTTGGAACCGATCGAAAAGCCGTCAAAGTGCTCCAGAAAGCGGTCGGCGAGGATCGCATTGGAGGGGATCTCGCACATCATGATGATGCGCAGGCCGTTTTTGCCCCGCTCCAGCCCGTTTTCGGCCAGCAGCCTGAGCACCCGCTGCCCCTCGTCCACGGTGCGGATGAACGGCACCATGATCTCGACGTTGGTGAGGCCCATCTCGTCGCGCACCATGCGAATGGCCCGGCATTCGAGTTCGAAGCAGTCACGGAAGCTCTGCGCGATGTAGCGCGAGGCGCCGCGAAAGCCAAGCATCGGGTTTTCCTCATGCGGTTCGTAGCGCGAGCCGCCGGTGAGGCTGGAGTATTCGTTGGATTTGAAATCCGACAGGCGCACGATCACCGGCTTGGGCCAGAACGCGGCGCCAAGGGTCGCAACCCCCTC
>JAJTHX010000322.1 GCA_021300125.1 Betaproteobacteria bacterium
AGACGCGGCCGCGCCTGGCGCTCCCAGATCGGCCATGCCTTGACCTTTTCCCTGCTGTGGCGGTTTGCCCGCGGCGCACGCGAACTGGCCGGGCTGAGCCTGGCGGTCGGCATCGCACTGGCGCGCGCATTGCGCGCTGCCGGTGCCGCAGAGGCCCGGCTGAAATGGCCCAACGATGTATTGCTACCGTCGGGCAAGCTTGCCGGCATCCTGATCGAAATGCACGGCGACATGCTAGGGCCCAGCGCGGCGGTGATTGGCATCGGCATCAACGTGCGCGCCGATGCTGCGGTCAGCGCCGCGGTGGACCAGACGGTGGCCGATCTCGAGACAGCGGCCGGGGTGCAGGTGGACCGCAACCGGCTGCTCGCCGCACTGCTGCGCGAGCTGCATGACGTGATCGGCATCGTGGAGGCGCAGGGCTTTGCGCCGCTGCGCGCGGAGTGGCAGTCCCTGCATGTCTACCAGGACCAGCCGGTCAGCCTGCAGTTGCCCGATGGCAGCGCGTTGCAGGGGCTGGCTTGCGGCGTGGCCGACGATGGCGCGCTGCTGCTCCAAACAAACGGGCTGGTGTCGCGCCACCACAGCGGTGAATGCAGCCTTCGCGCGGCGGAGGCGGTGAAGTGAACGTGCTCGCGGTGGACATCGGTAACACCCGTATCAAGTGGGGCCACGCCGATGCCGGCGGCGGCTGGCTGCGCCAGGGCTGGGCGCCGACCGCGACACCCGCAGCGCTCGCTGCGGACTGGTCGGCGCTGCCGCCGCCGCAGCGCATCGTACTGTCGAACGTCGCGGGCGACGCTGTGCGTGCCGAAGTCGCGGCGCTGCTGCCGCCGGCCGCCATGCCGCCGCTGTGGCTGGCGGCCTCCGGGGCGCAATGCGGGGTGCGCAGCGGCTATGCGCAGCCGGCGAGTCTGGGCGCCGATCGCTGGGCGGCGCTGATTGCGGCGCGCCATATCGCCGGCGGCGCCTGCGTGGTGGCCAATGCCGGCACCACAATGACCGTGGATGCGCTCGACGGCGACGGCCTGTTCCTCGGCGGCTGCATCGTCGCGGGGGCCACGCTGATGCGCCAAGCGCTGGCGCGTGACACCGCCAATCTTGCGCTGCGCGAGGGTGTTTTCGCCTATTTCCCCGACAACACCGGTGACGCCATTTTCAGCGGTGCGGTCAATGCGCTGGCCGGGGCCGTGCGTCAGTGTCAGTCCTACCTTGAGCAGGCCGGCGCGCTGCAGCCGGTGGTGGTGCTCTCCGGCGGCGATGCGTCGCTGATCGAGCCGCGCCTCGGCGGGACGGTGCTGCGGGTGGATAATCTGGTGCTCGAAGGCCTGCTGCGCGTGGCCCGTGATCCGTCATGAAGACATTTTCGATGCGCCGGCTGTTCCTGCTGCTGATCCTGGCCAACCTGCTGTTTTTCGCCTGGCAGTACTGGCTGCGGGAAAGCGCCGACCCCGCGTCGCAGATCGCGGCGCTGCAGATCCAGCCCGAAAAGATCCGCACGCTGGCGGTCGAAACCCTGATCCCGAAGCCGTCACTGCCTGCGCCGCCGAAGGCGGCCGCCAGCGTCGAGGCCTGTGTGGAATGGGGTGTTTTCAGCGGACCGGAGATTGCCCGCGCCGATGGTGCCCTCGCCGCGCTCGGGCTGCCGGCGGAGGCCTTGCAGCGGCGCGTCATGGAGATCGATGGCTACTGGGTGCACATGCCGGTGCTGAAAACCAAGCCCGAAGTGGACCGCAAAGTGGCCGAACTCAAGGGCTTGGGCATCAGCGATTTCTACGTGGTGCAGGAGCCGGCGAACTGGCGCAACGCGATTTCGCTGGGTGTGTTCAAGAATGAGGAGCTGGCGAATACCGAGCTCGAGCGCCTGCGCAAGCAGGGGGTGCGTTCGGCGGTGATAACGCGGCGGGAGAATTTCTTCAGGCAGGTGAGCTACTTCCTGCGTGAGCAAGGCAAGCCCGTGATCGCCCGCATCAGCGAACTGCAGCGGGACTTTCCGGGGGCCGAACTGAAGGCTGTGGCTTGCCCGGTAGAGAGTCAGTCAAAAAATAATCAATAAAATCAATTACTTATAAATAAGTAAGCGCAAGCTCACTGGCTGCGCACCTTGGCCAGCAGGGCCGTGGTGGAGCGTTCGTGGGCAAACGGGATCGAGTGCACCGCACCGCCCCAGCCGAGCACTTCGCGGGCGCCGACGATGGCCCCGGGTTTCCAGTCGCCACCTTTGACCAGCACATCCGGCTTCAACGCCAGGATCAGTTCCAGCGGTGTGTCGGTCTCGAACCAGGTCACGAGGTCGACGCAGGCCAGGGCTGCCGCAACCGCGGCGCGATCGGCCAGCGGATTGACCGGCCTGTCCTCGCCCTTGCCCAATCTCTTTACAGAGGCGTCGCTGTTCAGCGCCAGGACCAGGCTCGCGCCCAGCGCCCGGGCCTGGGCAAGATAGGTGACATGGCCACGGTGCAGGATGTCAAACACGCCGTTGGTGAAAACCAGGGGACGCGGCAGCGCGCTGGCGCGCGCGGCGATCTGGTCCGGGGCGCAGATGCGCTGCTCGAATGCGGGGGCCGGATTCATGGCGCCGCAGTCTACGCGGCCGCGGCCGGCGCGACAAACGCCGCCGGGCTCAAGTGGCGGGAATTTCCTTGCGGAAGCGGTTCAGGTCCTTGACCGAGGCGAATTCACGGCCGAAGAGCAGCGACAGGTTGCGCAGGATCACGGTCACCACCTTGTCTTCCCAGGCCTTGTCAAAACGGATCTGGCGATCAAGCCAGTGCTCCAGCCACTGCGGATCCGGCAGGCGGCTTTGCACGGTGTCGTTGGGAAACAGGGCCTTGTTCACATGCAGGTTGGTCGGGTGCAACGGCTTGCCGCTGCGGCCGGAACTGGCCATCAGCACGCCGACCTTGGCGAAGGCAGCGCGCGCGCTGTCGCCGACGCTGTTGAGCGCCCGTTTCATGTATTGCAGATAGGCGCCGCCGTGGCGTGCCTCGTCGCGCGAGATCAAATGGTAGATCTGCCTGATTACCGGTTCGGTGTGCCATTCCATCGCGCAGCGGTACCAGTGGTTGAGGCGGATCTCGCCGCAGAAATGCAGCATCAGCGTCTCCAGCGGCGGGGCCGGGTCGAAGGCGAAACGCACCGCGTGGAGCTCCTCCTGCGTCGGCACCAGTTCCGGTCGGAAGCGGCGCAGGTATTCCATCAGCACCAGCGAGTGCTTCTGCTCCTCGTAGAACCACACCGACATGAAGGCCGAGAAGTCGCTGTCGTGCTGGTGGTCGCGCAGGAACATTTCGGTCGCCGGCAGCGCGGCCCATTCGGTGATCGCATTCATCTTGATGGTCAGCGCCTGCTCGTCGCTGAGCTTGCTGCCGTCGAAGGAAGACCAGGGCACGTCGTCGCTGAGGCTCCAGCGGATCTGCTCCAGCGACTTGAACAGTTCGGGATACAGCATGGTGCCGGAGGTGACGAATTCGGTGCTCGGTTGCATGGAAGGCTCCGCGTTCCGGGATGTGGACGATGGCATGCTGTAAGGATGGATTATGCAGTGGCGATTGTGTCGAGAATATTGCCGGCGGCTTCGCGGATCGCTGCACGCGCTCCGGCATCGAGCCGGGCGACGTTGCGCGCCATCAGCACGGTGCGCGGGTTGGCGGCAAGTTCGGCCTCGTGACGGTCGATAAAGTTCCAGTACAGGGTGGTGAAAGGGCAGGCGCGAGGCCCGGTTTTCTGCTTCGGATCATAGCGGCAGCCGGTGCAGTAATTGCTCATCCGGCTGATGTAGGCGCCGGAGGCGATGTAGGGCTTGCTGGTGAAGCGTCCGCCATTGGCGAACAGCGCCATGCCGGTGGTGTTGGGCAGTTCGGCCCACTCCACGGCATCGACATAGACGGCCAGGTACCATTCGTGGACCGCGCGCGGGTTGATGCCGGCGAGCAGCGCAAAGTTGCCGGTGACCATCAGGCGCTGGATATGGTGGGCATAGCCGTAGCGCAGGGTCTGGCCGATGGTCTCGCGCATGCAGTTCATGTCCGTCTCCGCAGTCCAGTAAAAGCGCGGCAGCGGCCGTTCGTGGCGGTAATGGTTGGCTTCGAGCAGGCCCGGCATGTCGAGCCAGTAGACGCCGCGGATGAACTCGCGCCAGCCGAGTATCTGGCGGATGAATCCTTCCACCGATTCCAGCGGTGCAGCGCCTTCGCGCCAGGCGGCTTCTGCGGCGGCGATGACCTCGCGCGGGTCGAGCAGCTTCAGATTGAGGGCCGCCGACAGCAGCGAGTGCCAGCCAAAGGGCATGTCGCTCCACATCGCGTCCTGGTGCTGGCCGAAACGCGGCAGGCGGTGGCGGATGAAATCCGCGAGTGCGTGCAATGCGTCGTCTCGCGTCACCGGCCAGGCGAAATGCTGCAGGGCCCCGGGATGTTCCGCAAAGCGGCGTTCAACCAGCGCCAGCACCTCGCGCGTGATGGCGTCGGGAGGGAAACTGGGCGGTGTCGGCAGTTCCCCCGGTCCTGTTTTCGGGAAACCGGCGCGGTTTTCAGCGTCGAAATTCCAGCGTCCCCCTTCCGGTTTGCCGTTGCGCATCAGTGCACCGTGCCTGCGGCGCATCTCGCGGTAGAAGAACTCCATGCGCAGTTCCTTGCGGCCCTTCGCCCACTCCGCGAATTCGGCGCGACTGCACAGGAAATGGCTGTCGGGCAATACCGCAAGCGGCACATCCGCTTCGGCACAGGCGGCGGCGATGTCTGCGGCGGCACTGTATTCGCCGGCCTCGCAGACCCGGAGCCGCTGCGGCCGCTCTGTTTTCAGCGTGGCCAACAGCCTGCCGCGCAGGCTGTCCCCGCCGCGACGGTCGTCAAGGTCGCGGTAGTCGACCGTGATGCCGCGGCCGCGCAGCTGTCCGGCGAAATGGCGCATCGCCGACAGGAAGATCGCGATGCGTGCGCGATGGTTCCAGACCCGGGTGGCTTCTCCCGGGGCTTCAATCATCAGCACGCGGTCTTGAAGCGCGTCAATGCCGGCCAGGGCCGGATTGTCCAGGCTGAGCTGGTCGCCGAGGATCAGGATCAGGTTGCGCAAGGCCGAGGGTCCCAGTGCCTGCCCGGTTCAGCGCGCGCGGCGGCAGCGCTCGGAGCAGTACTTCACGGCGGCCCAGTTTTTTGCCCAGGATTTGCGCCACACCATCGGACGCCCGCAGGCCAGGCAGGTCTTCACCGGCAGTTCGGATTTGCGCATGGCCGTCGGCGCCAGTTCAGCGGCGGCTGTTCTCGACCCGCCAGCGCGCAAGCGCGTAGCGCATGTCATCGAAGGAGCGCAGCAACAGCACGCCATCGGCGGCCTTGCGCGCCCGGGCCAGCGCCCCGCCACCAGCCCAGATCTCGATCCCCTGCGGCAGCAGCGCGCGCAGCTCGGCGAGACCGGCAAGCGCCGCGCTCTGAGTGATCGCGCTGCTGAAGGACAGCGCGACGATATCCACGCCGTAGGCCGGCGCCGCGTTCTTGATGTCGATGACCGGGGTCTCGGTGCCGAGGCCGACGCAGGCGGCACCCTCGGCGGCAAGCACGGCCTCGACCATGAGCAGTCCGATGCGGTGCTTCTCGCCGGGCAGCGAGGTCAGCAGCACGCGCGGCGCCGAACCGCCGCCCGGCTCCGCGAGGATGGCATTGCGCAGGATGTTCTGGATGTGCTCGGAATACAGGTGCTCGTCGAAGATCGCGACCCGTCCGGCAAGCCACGCTTCGCCGATCCAGTGGTTGAGCGCGGTGACGGTGTGGGTGACAAATTGCAGCAGCCCCTGGCGCATCAGGTTCTGCGTCAGCGCGGCGCGAAAGCCCTCCACGTCGCGGCGCAGCAGCTGGTCGATGATGGCCTCGATCTCCGGCGGGGCGGATTGCGCGGGCGCTCGCGCCGCGATCAGTTGCGACAGCTCCTCGGTTGAGCGGTTGATGATCTTGCTCGGGCGATGGCCGTAATCGATCAGCAGCCGCAGCAGGCGCAGCTTCTCGAGCTGGGGCAGGGAATAGAGTCGCTCATCGTGATGGTCGCGCACCGGATTCGGGAAACCATATCGTCGTTCCCATACTCTTAGAGTGTCCTTGGACAAGCCAGTATCACGTTCGACCGCTGCAATGTTGTAGCAGGCATCGTCGGCGACCGGTTTGGCACTGATCTCAGCTATCATTTGTCATGGACATTCATCATTATTGAAGCATTATGATACGATTTTTCTATTCGTTTGGAAAAATTTGACCTGGACATTATTGGACATTACCTATACAATGTCAACGATAGACAACAGTGAAAATGCCTTGAAACTACAAGTTGCACCCCTGAATTGACTTGGACAAAATGAATCCGCCACCCGCTTGCATGTATTTTCGACCGTCAGGAGAAACGAGATGAACGCCCCCGAGAAACTGCCGCTGGCTGACATCCAGTCCATTGCTGACCGCCGCAACATCCCGATCAACCAAGTCGGCGTGAAATCGCTGGTGCACCCCCTGCGTGTGCGTACCGCGGACGGCGGCGAGGTGTCGACCGTGGCCACCGTGGACATGACTGTGGGCCTCCCCCCCGAAGTCAAGGGGACGCACATGTCTCGTTTTGTCGAGGTATTACAGAACCATCATGCCGCCCTTGACGCCCACGGATTCGCCGCGCTGCTCGAGCGCATGCTTGAGCGCCTGGGTGCCGACACTGGCCGCATCGAGATGCGCTTTCCGTACTTCATTTGCAAGCGTGCCCCGGTTTCCGGTGCCGAGAGCCTGCTCGACTACAGTGTGATGCTGTGTGCCGAACGCAAGGCCCACGGTGCGGTGTTCACCACCCGCGTCACGGCGCCGGCAACCAGCCTCTGCCCGTGCTCAAAGGAAATTTCCGAGTATGGGGCGCACAACCAGCGCTCCGACATCACCATCACCGTCGAAGCCGATGCCGCTCTGACGATCGAGGACATTGCCGGCATCGCCGAGCAGGAAGCTTCCTGCGAGGTCTACGGCCTGCTCAAGCGGCCGGACGAGAAATGGGTGACCGAGCGCGCCTACGACAACCCCAAGTTTGTCGAGGACCTGGTGCGCGACATCGCACTGCGCCTGGATGCGGATGCCCGGGTTCGCCGCTACAGCATCGAGGCCGAAAATTACGAGTCGATCCACAACCACTCGGCCTATGCCCTTGTCGAGCGGGTCAAGTAGCCGCGGAGCGTCCGCCTTGGTGAACCCGCCCGGACAGCGCATCGCCGTCGTCGGCGCCGGCATTGCCGGATTGTCGGCAGCGTGGCTGCTTTCGCGACAACACCGCGTCACGCTGTTCGAGGCCAATGATTACCTCGGTGGCCATACCCACACCGTCGATGTCACCCTGGACGGAGTCACCGCGCCGGTGGACACCGGCTTTCTGGTGTTCAACGACCGCACCTACCCCAACCTGATCGCGTTGTTCGCCGAACTCGGTATTGCTTCCGCGGCGAGCGATATGTCGTTCTCGGTGCGCCTCGAGTCCGAAGGCGTTGAGTGGGCGGGCAGCGACCTTGACGCGGTGTTCGCGCAGCGGCGCAACCTGCTGCGCCCGGCGTTTTGGGGCATGCTTGCCGACATCCTGCGTTTCAACCGGGAGGCCACGGCATCTGCGCGTGGCGGCCCGCATGGTGGTGCGCAAACCCTGGGGGTATTCCTGGAGGCAGGCCGCTACGGCGCGGCCTTCCGCGACTGGTATCTGCTGCCCATGGCCGGCGCCATATGGTCCTGCCCGGCCAACGCCATGCTCGACTATCCGGCGCAGACCTTTTTCCGCTTCTGCGACAACCACGGACTGCTCCAGGTCAGCAATCGTCCGCAATGGCGCACGGTGCTGGGTGGTGCCCGCAGTTACGTGGCGCGACTGGCTGCGGCGATACCGGACGTACGCGCCGCCACGCCGGTGGCCGCAATCCGGCGCGAGGCCGGCGGCGCGGTGCTGGTCACCGGCGACGGCAGCGAACGCTTCGACGCCGTGGTGCTGGCCTGCCACAGCGACCAGGCGCTGCGACTGCTCACGGATGCAGATGCCGCCGAGCATGAGGTGCTCGCCGCCATTCCCTACCAGGACAACGAAGTGGTGCTGCACACCGACACCGATTTCCTGCCGCGCCGGCGCAAGGCCTGGTCCGCCTGGAATTACCATGCCTCTGCCCTGACCGATGCCGACCGCCCGGTCGGCGTGAGCTACCTGATCAACAAGCTGCAACCGCTGCCTTTCAGCCAGCCGGTGATCGTCACCCTCAATGCCGCCGAAGCCCCGCGGGCGGCGTGTGTGATCGACCGCTATCGCTACGCCCATCCGGTGTTTGGTGCGGGCAGCAACGCGGCGCAGTCGCGGCTGCCGCAGCTGCAGGGAAAGCGCAACACCTGGTTCTGCGGCGCCTGGACCGGCTACGGCTTCCATGAGGACGGGCTGAAATCCGGACTGGCGGTTGCCGAAGGCTTCGGCATCACCGCGCCCTGGCGCTGCCAGCAAACCCTGAAAGCGGCAGCATGATGGCGTTGTTCCCGGATGCCGCGCTGTATTCTGGCGAGGTGATGCACCGCCGCTACGCGCCGGCGGTGCATGCCTTCCGCCACGGCCTTTTTTTCATCCGCCTGCGCATCAACGGCCCCGGGCCTGCGTTGCCGCGGCTGTTTTCGCGCAACCGCTGGAATCTGGTCAGTGTCCGCGATGCCGACTACGGCCCGCGCGACGGCAGCGCGCTGGAGCCGTGGATCCGCAGCGTGCTGGCGCGCCACGGGCTGCATGAGGCGGATGGCCCGATCTGGCTGCAGACTTTTCCGCGGGTCCTGGGTTACGCCTTCAATCCGGTCAGCTTCTGGCTTTGCCACGACCGGGACGGCGGACTGCGCGCGGTACTTGCCGAGGTCAACAACACCTTCGGCGAACATCACAATTACCTCGTTGCCCATGCCGACGGCCGTCCGATCCGCGGCGGCGACTGGCTGAGCGCGCGCAAGGTGTTCCATGTGTCCCCCTTTTTCCCGGTCAGCGGCGATTACCGCTTCCGTTTCGAGGACGACGCGGCGGGCTGCCGTTTCCGCATCGATTATGACGATGGCGCCGGCAACCGCCTGGTGACGCAGATCCGCGGCACCGCGGCGCCATTGAGCACCGCGGTTCTGGCGCGCGAGTTGCTGCGCCGGCCCTGGCTCACTGCAGGCGTGATCCTGCGCATCCATTATCACGCGCTGCGGCTGTGGCTGAAGCGCGTGCCGTTTTTTTCCAAACCCCTTCCTCCAGCCGAGGACATCACGCGATGAACCAGACCCTCACCGAGCGCGCGCCGCTCAATGCCGCATCCGCCAACGAACCTGCCGCTGCGCGCTGGCTCTGCCGCATGCTCTCGGGATTGCGTGCCGGCCGCCTGGAGCTGACCACGCCCGACGGTCGCGTGCTCGCCTTCGGCGACAAGCCCGGGCCCCATGCCACGCTCAAGATCGCCGACTGGCAGGTCTGCTCCGACATCCTGTCGCGCGGCGACATCGGGCTGGCGGAGGCCTGGATCGCGGGGCGTGCGGACAGTGAAGACCTCACGCAGCTGCTGCTGCTTGCGGCGGTGAACGAGCAGGCAGTGGAGCTGGCCATCCACGGCCGCTGGTGGTCGACGCTGGCCTACCGCCTGCGTCACTGGCTGAGGCCCAACACCCGCGCCGGCAGCCGCAAAAACATCCACGCCCACTACGACCTCGGCAACGAGTTCTACAGGCTGTGGCTGGATCCGACCATGACCTATTCCTCGGCGCTGTTCGAGGGCGAGCCTTCCCGCTCCCTGGCCGAGGCGCAGTCAGCGAAGTATTCGCGCATCCTGCGCGAACTCGGCGCAAAATCCGGAGACCACATTCTCGAGATCGGTTGCGGCTGGGGAGGGTTTGCCGAACATGCGGCTCGTACCGGCTGCCGCGTCACCGGCATCACCATCTCTGCAGCCCAGCTCGAATTTTCGCGGGCACGCATCGCCCGCGCGGGGCTGGCAGGCCAGGTGGACCTTCAGCTGAGGGATTATCGCGACCTTGAGGGCCGCTACGACCATGTGGTGTCGATCGAGATGTTCGAAGCCGTCGGCGAGCGGTACTGGCCCGGCTACTTCGCCGCGCTGCGTGGCTGCCTGCGACCCGGCGGCCGCGCGCTGGTGCAGAGCATCACCATCGCCGAAGAGAAATTCGAGCGCTACCGCAACGGCACTGATTTCATCCAGCAGTACATTTTTCCGGGCGGCATGCTGCCCTCGAAAACCGTGTTTGCCGCGCAGGCGGCGCGCCAGGGGCTGGCGGTGACCGGCCTGCACGCCTTCGGCATCGACTATGCCGGGACGCTGGCGCGCTGGCACCGGGCCTTTGGCCGCGTCGACAGTGAGGTGCGGGCGCTCGGTTTCGATGAGGCATTCATGCGCACCTGGCGTTTCTATCTCGCGTACTGCGAGGCCGGTTTCCGTGCCGGCGCGACCGATGTGGTACAGGTGCGTCTTGAACATGCGTAAGGCCTGGCTGTTGCTGATGCTGGTCGCGCCGCCGGCTGCGGCGGTGAGCGTGCCGGCCGAACTGCCCCCGGCGGTGTGCAGCGCGATCGAACCCTGCCGCATGGTTGGCATGGGCCGGCTGCGCTGGTGGGGCTTCCATGTCTACGATGCGGCGCTCTGGGCGCGCGAGGGGCGCTGGAATCCCGATGCACCCTATGTCCTCGACATCGTCTATGCACGCAACATCACCGGGGTGCAGCTCGCCTCGACCAGCATTGACGAAATCCGCCGCATGGGTGTGCGCGACGAGGCCTTGCTGTCGCGCTGGGACGGGCTGCTGCGCGGCGTGTTTCCCGATGTCCAGCCCGGCAGCCGCCTGACTGGCCTCTACCGGCCGCAGCGCGGGCTGCAGTTCTACTCCGGCACCCGTCTTCTCGGTGCGATCGACGATCCCGAACTGGCGCGGCGGTTTTTCGAGATCTGGCTCGACCCGCGAACCCAGAAACCGGATCTGCGCTCAGCGCTGCTCGGCGGCCATGGCGGCACTCGCTAAACGGGCCCTCGCGGCGTACGCCGCCGTGGCGCTGCCCCTGGCGGCTGCCGCGCTGCCGGTGCACGTGCACATTCCGAAGTTCTATGCCGGGCTCGGCCTTGAGCTGGCCGTGGTCGGCGTGCTGCTGCTGGCGGTGCGCCTGCTTGACGCCATCAGCGATCCGCTGCTCGGCGCGCTTGCCGACCGCATACCTGAGTCGCGCGGGGGCCGCCGCGCGATGATCGCGGTTGCGGCGCCGCTGCTCGCTGCCGGACTCTGGCTGCTGTTTACGCCGCCTTCCTCTCCCGCGACGCTTGCCCCCTGGCTGGCGGCGACGCTGGTGCTGAGCTATCTCGGCCTCAGCGCGGCGAGCATTGCCCACTTCGCGCTCGGCAGCGCGCTGTCGCACGATTATGTCGAGCGCACCCGCATCACCGCGGCGCGCGGCGTTGCCGCGCTGGCCGGGGTGCTGCTGGCTGCGGCCCTGCCCGAGTTGCTGGTGCAACGACTGGGTGCCGATGAGGGGCTGTCACTGTTTGCGCTGTTATTCGCGCCCTTGTTGCTCGCCGCGACGGCGGTCACGGTGCTGGCGGGACCGAAGCCCCCGGTTGCAGCGCGGGCGCTGCCGCTCAGCCTGGGCGCGATCCTGCAACCGCTGCGCAACCCGCGTTTCCGCCGCCTTGCGCTGGTGTTCCTGGTCAATGGCGTCTCGGCTGCGGTGCCGGCGACGCTGCTGCTGTTTTTCGCAGCCGACGTGCTGCAGCGGCCGGACCTGACGCCGCTGTTCCTGGTGCTGTATTTCCTGGCCGGCGCAGCGGGCATGCCGCTGTGGGTGAAGCTCGCCGCCCGCTTCGGCAAGGCGCGGGCGTGGCTGGCCGGAATGGGGCTGGCGGTGGCCGCCTTTGTCTGGGCCTGGTTTCTCGGCGCAGGGGATGCCGCGGCCTTTGCCGCAGTTTGCGTGATGTCCGGACTGGCCTTCGGTTCGGATCTGGCCCTGCCGGCCTCGTTGCTGGCGGATGTCGTTGACGACGACGAGCATGGCGGCAGCCGGCCCGATGGCGCCTATTTCGGCCTCTGGCATCTGCTGGAGAAACTAGCCCTGGCCCTGGCTGCCGGGATTACGCTGCCAGCGCTGCAGTGGCTGGGCTATCAGCCCGGTGCCGCGGCTGCCGCCGGCTCGGCGCTGTCGGCGGTGTATGCACTGCTGCCCTGCCTGATCAAAATTGCCGCGGCGCTGTTGCTGTGGCGCACGGTGCGCGAGGCGCGCCCAACCCAAGGAGACCCTGCATGAACTTCCCGCGCTGGATGCTGCTGGCGATGACATTGCTGCTTGCCGGCTGCGGCACGATTCCCGTTGAAACCTACCGCGACGAGAAGCCGGTGCTCGACCTGCGCCGCTATTTCGACGGCACCGTCGACGCCTGGGGGATGTTCCAGGACCGCAACGGCAGGGTGGTCAAGCGCTTCACCGTGCGCATCGACGCGAAATGGCAGGGCGATACCGGCGTGCTCGACGAGTACTTCGATTATTCTGACGGCAGCAAGAGCCGCCGCGTGTGGACCATCACCCGCATCGATGGCAACCGCTACCGCGGCACCGCAGACGACGTGGTTGGCGAGGCGATCGGCGAGGTCAGCGGCAACGCGCTGCGCTGGCGCTATGTGCTCAGGCTCGACGTGGACGGGCGCAGCTGGAATGTGGATTTCGATGACTGGATGTATCTGATGGACGACCAGGTCATGCTCAACCGATCGGTGATGAGCAAGTTCGGCATTTATCTGGGCGAGGTCACCCTCGCCTTCCGCAAGCGGCCATGATCGGTCGCCCGCTGAACCGTCCGATCCGCGACTGGCGCAGACTGCGCGTATGGGTGATCGGGGCCTCGAGCGGCATCGGTGCCGGGCTCGCACAGGCGCTGTGGGCGCGCGGCGCCCGGGTTGCGGTGTCGGCGCGCCGCGGCGATGAACTCGCGCAGCTTGCCGCCGCTCACGGTACCTCGGCGCTGGCGCTGCCCCTCGACGTCACTGACGCGCAGGCGGTGCAGCCCGCGCTCGACCGCATCGTCGAGGCCTGGGGGGGTGTCGACCTCGCGGTACTTTGCGCCGGCACGCACCAGCCGGTGCGGGCCTGGGAGCTGGAGGCCGGCGCTGCGCGGCGGCTGATCGACATCAACCTGAACGGCGTGATCCACTGCCTGCCGCCGCTGGTGGCGCGCCTGCTGCGCCAGGGTGGAGGCGGCATTGCTGTGGTCTCCAGCGTTGCCGGCTACGCCGGGTTGCCGACGTCGCTGGTCTACGGCGCCAGCAAGGCCGCGCTGAACAACCTTGCCGAAACGCTGTATCTTGACCTTGCCCCGCGCGGCATCGGTGTTTATCTGGTGTGCCCGGGCTTCGTGAAGACACCGCTGACCGACCGCAACGAGTTTCCGATGCCCGCGCTGATCAGCGTCGAGGCCGCGGCGCAGGCGATGATCCGCGGCTTCGAGCGGGGTGACTTCGAGATCGATTTTCCGAAGCGTTTCACCCGGCTGCTGAAGTGCCTGCGCCTGCTGCCCTACCGCTGGTATTTTGCGCTGGTGCGCCGGGGGACGGGACTGTGAGCGCGGCCGTGGATGCAGGCCGTGTCGAGGCGCTGGTGCGCTTTTTCGAGACGCTGACCCCGCAGTCGCTGGCGGAATTTCCTCGCCACTACGCTGCGGACTGTCGCTTCCGCGATCCTTTCAACGATGTGCGCGGCCTGACTGCCCTTGACGCCATTTTCCGGCACATGTTCGAACGCCTTGAAGCGCCGCGTTTCATTGTGCGCGAGCGGGTGTTCGAGGCGCCGCGACTGTTCCTGACCTGGGATTTTGAATTCCGCTTCCGCGGATTCCGCCCGCGCGAGACCCAGCGCATCCACGGTTCGAGCCTGATCACCTTTGATGACGCCGGCCTGGTCGCGGTGCATCGCGATTATTGGGATGCCGCGGAAGAGTTGTATGAAAAGCTCCCCTTGCTGGGGGCCTTGCTGCGCTGCCTGAAACAACAGGGACGCCCCAAGGTGATCCTGTAACCTATTGATTTTATTGGTATAATTTAGTCTAGGTATTCAAATAGACGTACCACCTTGCGCACGCCGCCGGTGGTGCGGGCGACCTCGGTGGCATCTGCTGCCTCCTGCCGTCGCACCATGCCCATCAGGAATACGGTGCCGGCTTCGGTGACGACCTTGACATGCAGCGGGCTGAAGCTGCGTGCATCGACAAAGCGGGCCTTGACCTTGGAGGTGATCACCGCGTCGTTGGTGCGGGCCTGCAGCGCGCTGTTGCCGCCGACCTGCAGCTCGTTGAACACGCCGCGCACGTTTTCGACCGCGCGTGCCACGCGCTCCGCCTCGGCCTTCGCCGCCTCGTTCGGCACCTCGCCCGAGAGCAGGACCATGCGGTTGTAGCTGGTGACGTTGATGTTGGCGTCCTTGACGCGTTCGGCGATACGCGAGGCGGCGCGCAGCTCGATGCCCTGGTCCTCGGTGATGGTGCCGACGGTGCGCCGGTCCTCGGCCACCAGCACGCCGGTGGCGACGCCGCCGATCGCCACCGCAGCACAGCCTGAAACCACCGGCAGCAGCGCGATC
>JAJTHX010000388.1 GCA_021300125.1 Betaproteobacteria bacterium
ACAGGTGCCGACGCCGGCGATTGCCGCGGCGCGCGCGGCGGGTGTCACCGGTTCCCTGCCGCGTTATTGGACACGCAAAGAAATCGCGGACTGGTTGATCGAGCGGGTGCAGAGCGGTGAAGTCTTCATCGCCGGCATCGATCATGGTTTTTCCTTCCCCGACAGTTATTTCCAGCGTTATGGCCTGACAGACTGGCCGCAGTATCTTGATGATTTCCAGCGGCACTGGCCGACGGATGGCGATCATGTCTATGTCGATTTTGTACGCGACGGCAGTCTGGCCGAGAGCGGCAAGGCTCCGCCGCCGGGCACGCGCATCGGCGACAGCCGCGAGTTTCGCCTGTGCGAACGCTGGACGTCATCGGCGAAGAGCGTGTTCCAGTTCGATGTGCAGGGCTCGGTGGCGAAATCCACGCACGCAGGCATACCCTGGCTCTAGCGCATCCGCGAGGTGGCGGGTGACCGGGTGCATTTCTGGCCTTTCGACGGCTGGCTGCCGCCGGCGGGCAAGTCAGTGATCGCCGAGGTTTATCCGTCGATCTTCCGCAAGCGCTATCCGAAACAGGATCGGACAGCTGACGAGCAGGACGCCTATGCCGTCGCGCGCTGGCTGGCGGAGATGAGCGGGCGGGGTGAGTTGGGGCGTTACTGGAGCCCGCCGTTGAGCGAGGCCGAACAGGGCATCGCCGGTCGGGAGGGGTGGATACTGGGTGTTGTATAAAAAATATAATAAAAACAAATAGTTAGTAATTTATCTTCCTCGATATAGTTCTCTTACGAAGGCCATTCTGGCAAAAGTACGTGCGTAGCGATGATGCCGGATCCGTTCAGTGGCTTGACATTCTTGGGTTGTTCTATATTCTAGAATCTAGAATATAGGTGATGCAATGATCATGCTCAAACCTCAAGATGTGCTGGTCATGCTCAAGCTGGTGGCGATGGGCCAGAAACCCTGGTCTTACGCCAGGCTGGCTGTTGATTTGGGCATGAGTCCGTCGCAGTTGCACTCGGCCGTTCAGCGTGCGCTGGCGGCGCAGATTGCGGTCAAACGGGAAGAGGCCATCAGGCCGCACATTCGGAATCTCGAAGAGTTCCTGATACACGGCCTGCGCTATGTGTTCGTGCCGCAGCTGGGTCAACCTACGCGAGGCATGCCGACCAGTCACGCCGCGCCGCCCTTGGTGCAGCATTTCGCGCCTACGAATGAGCTCCCACCGGTGTGGCCGGACCCCGATGGCACGGTACGCGGTGTTGAGTTTTCACCGTTGTACAAGCTTGCGCCGCAGGCTGCGCGCGCTGATCCGGCACTGTATGAACTGCTGGTGCTGGTGGATGCCATACGCGGCGGCCGCGCGCGCGAGCACAACATTGCTGTCAAGGAACTGGCCAAACGGCTGGCGCAGTATGGCTAGGGCGGCGAACCCCAATCTCGAACTCACGGAAGTTGCCGTGGCCCGCCTGGGCGCGCTGGCGGATGAGATGGTGTTTCTCGGTGGCTGCGCGACCGGCTTGCTGATTACCGATCCGCTGGCGCCGCCAATCCGCGCCACCAATGACGTGGATGTGATTTGCGAGGTCGCTACACTGCTGGAATATCAGCGACTGTCAAAACGATTGCGTGCACAGGGCTTGCGCGAGGATCAGAGCCCCGAAGCGCCTGTCTGCCGCTGGCACGCGCAAGACATGGTATTGGACGTGATGCCCACCAACCCGGAAATTCTGGGCTTCGGCAATCTTTGGTACCGATCAGCCTTTGCGGCGGCGGTGCAGATCGAGCTGCCATCCGGTAAAAAGGTGCGTATGGTTTCTGCGCCGTATTTTCTGGCAACCAAACTCGCGGCGTTCGACGGCCGGGGGCAGGGTGATTTCACAGCCAGCCACGATCTGGAAGATATCGTGGCCGTGCTCGATGGCCGGCCGGAAGTGGTCGATGAAGTCCGGCAGTGCGAGCCGGGACTTCGCGATCATCTTGTAAACCGTTTCGTTGCCTTGTTGAAAGAAACACGATTTCTAGACGCCTTGCCAGGGCATATGCCGGGTGATCAGGCAAGCCAGGCGCGCGTGCCCAAAATCATTGATCGTCTGAAGATGATGACGGGAGAGAAATAAAAGATGCTGTATTTTCAGATTGAGAGAAATTCAAAGAGTTGAAGAAATGAATCTCCCGCTTAACGGCATCACCGTCATCGCCCTCGAACAAGCTGTCGCCGCCCCGTTCTGTTCGCGCCAGCTCGCCGACCTCGGCGCGCGGGTGATCAAGATCGAGCGCCCCAAGGTCGGTGACTTTGCGCGCGACTACGACCAGACCGTCAAAGGCCAGTCCGCCTATTTCGTCTGGCTCAACCGCTCCAAGGAAAGCCTGACGCTGGATGTGAAGCACCCCGAGGCGAAGAACATCCTGGCGAAGCTGATCGCCGAAGCCGATGTGTTCATCCAGAACCTCGCACCCGGCGCGGCGAAGCGGCTGGGGCTGGGCGCGGCGGAGTTGCGCGCGAAACATCCGAAGCTGATTGTCTGCGATGTATCGGGCTACGGCACGACCGGTCCTTACTCGAAAAAGAAGGCCTATGACCTGCTGGTGCAGGGCGAGGCGGGGGTGCTGTCGCTGACCGGTACGCCGCAATCGCCGGCGAAGGTGGGCATTTCCATCACCGATATCGGCACCGGCTTGCATGCCTATGCCGCGATCCTGGCCGCGCTCTACACGCGCGAGCGCACCGGCGAGGGCGCGCACATCGACCTCACCATGTTCGAGACCATGGCGGAGTGGATGGGCCATCCGCTGTATTACACGCACTACTCGGGCAAGGCGCCGCGGCGCAGCGGGCCGGACCACGCGACTATCGTGCCCTACGGGCGTTTCAGAACCAAAGACGGCGATGTGCTGTTCGGCATCCAG
>JAJTHX010000022.1 GCA_021300125.1 Betaproteobacteria bacterium
AGAAACGAGGTAGAGGAAATTGAGAAACGAGGAAGATATCACACGGAGTGAGGAAGTCGCCAAAACAAGAACAAGCCAAAACAAGAACAAGATAGGGAGCATTACTAAGCATAAAGAATGCGGCGTCCTGCCGCTCCATCTGTTCCTTCAGTCGGGCATTGTGACTAACTCTTCTTGCTTGTCAATCAGAAGAAACAACAATTCAAAGTGCCTGCGGAACAGCACGCTGTGCTGACTGGAAATCGAGCCGATCTTTGGTAGACTGTGGACCTCCGTCTTTTTCCATTTCCTCTCTTCTTTGGAGCCAGCAAGCATGACCAACGGACCACTCAATCGAAAACTAAAGATGGGACTCGTGGGCGGCGGACAAGGGTCATTCATCGGTAAAGTTCATTCTATTGCCGCATGCTTGGACAATCGCGCAACTATGGTCGCTGGAGCTTTTAGCAGCAATGCAGAACGCTCCAGGGCGTCGGCTCCTGACTATGACGTTCCCGAAGATCGAGCTTATGCATCCTTCCAAGCGATGTTGGATGTAGAGTCAAAGAAACCAAAGGGTGAACGAGTTGATTTTGTTTCTGTCGCAACTCCCAACCACATGCACTTCGATGTAGCCAAAGCGGCTCTGCAAGCTGGCTTTCATGTGATTTGCGACAAACCGATGACCTTCGATTTGGCACAAGCTGAAGAACTGGCAAAACTGGTCGACGCATCGAAATCTGTTTTTGCTGTAACGCACAATTACACTGGCTATCCCTTGGTGCGACAAGCGCGAGAAATGATTCTCAGTGGAGAGCTTGGTGAAATTCAAGCCGTTCGGGCATGTTACATCCAAGGTTGGTTGCGGACGCGTTTGGAGGCAGACAATCAAAAGCAAGCAGCGTGGCGGACTGATCCGAAACAGAGTGGAGCGGCTGGCTGCTTCGGGGATATCGCAACACACGCCTATAACCTCGGTCGATACATGACTGGTCTGCTTCCCGCTGAAATCAGTTGCCACTTAAAAGCCTTCGAGCCCGGCAGAAAACTAGATGACTACGGAACGGCTATCGTTCGCTATCAGAACGGAGGATTGGGCACGGTGACCGCAAGCCAAATCAGTCATGGCAGGGAAAACGATCTGTCCATCGAAATCGACGGAACGAAGGGCTCGCTTGCGTGGAGACAAGAAGAGCCTAATGTGATGGTCGTCCGCCAAAATGGGCAGCCGCATCGTCTCTATACACGCGATCCAAACGCTCCGTTCATGAACGCCAGCGGTCGAGCCGCATGCAGGCTACCTAGCGGTCACCCAGAGGCATTCTTCGAAGCTTTCGCCAATATTTATTGCGCAGCCTTTGATGCAATGATCGAAGTGGAATCGGGAAAGAACATCGAACGAACGAACACAGTCTACCCCAATGTTCACGATGGCGTCGAAGGCATGTATTTCATTCAACAGTGCGTTGCGAGCAGTTCTGCGAATGGTGGCTGGTTGCCGATGAATCATCCTCGTTGTCGCAAGTAAACTCATGGCTGCAAATAGAATTAAAACCGAAACCAAATCTCGCACCCCTCAACGTAGAAATCCGACTTCGTGAAAGCCAATATCGTTTTGCTGCCCGGTGATGGAATCGGGCCTGAAGTGACCGCTCAAGCGGTTCGTATACTAGAGAGTATTGCCGAAAAGTTTGGACACGACTTCGTGTTCCAATCCAAAAAGATCGGTGGTATCGCTATCTATGAAACAGGCGATGCGCTGCCACAAGATACAACGGATGCTTGCAAGAAGAGCGATGCGATTTTGCTCGGAGCGGTTGGTGGTCCAAAGTGGGATGATCCAAACGCAAAGACGCGACCCGAGGCTGGACTGCTCAAGATCCGAAAGGAGCTCGGTCTTTTCGCAAACCTTCGCCCGATTGTGACGTTCTCGGAGCTTGTGGATGCATCCCCGTTAAAACGCGAAATCATCGAAGGTACAGATATCTTGTTCTTTCGCGAACTGACCGGAGGCCTCTACTTCGGACCGTCAGGAACAGAAGATTTGCCCGATGGACAACAGCGCGCGTATAGCACCGCAGTCTACACCACCTCCGAGGTTGAGCGAATTGTACGCATGGCAGCCGAGGCGGCTCGCAAACGCCGCGGCAAACTCACGATGGTCGACAAAGCCAATGTGCTCGAAGCTTCAAGGCTTTGGCGTCGCACCAGCGCTCGCATCATGAAGGAAGAGTTCCCAGATCTCGAATATGAAGTGGTCTTGGTTGATTCGATGGCGATGCATTTGCTTAGTAGACCCAAGAGTTTCGACGTAGTGGTGACCAGCAATATGTTTGGAGATATTCTCACGGATGAGGCTTCGATGTTGCCCGGTTCATTAGGCATGCTTCCGAGCGCATCGTTGGGTAGCAATGGGCCTGGATTGTACGAACCGATTCACGGAAGTGCGCCGGACATCGCAGGCAAAGGAATTGCAAATCCGTTGGCCACGATATTGGCATCAGCCATGCTTTTGCGGCACTCGTTGAACTTGGAAGCAGAAGCTGCCGTCAT
>JAJTHX010000379.1 GCA_021300125.1 Betaproteobacteria bacterium
CGGGTGCGGCCGGCGGCCCCGCGCGCATCCTTAGCTGGTCGTACGACTGCACATTGTGGCTGTGGGATGCCGACAGCGGTGAGCAACTCCAGCGGATGGGGCACGAAGGCTGGGTCAGCGAAGCGCAGTGGATCGCCCCGGGTGCGGCCGGCGGCCCCGCGCGCATCCTTAGCTGGTCGTACGACTGCACATTGTGGCTGTGGGATGCCGACAGCGGTGAGCAACTCCAGCGGATGGAGCACGAAGGCTCGGTCGACGGAGCGCAGTGGGTCGCCCCGGGTGCGGCCGGTGGCCCAGCGCGCATCCTTAGCTGGTCGTACGACCACACAGTGCGGCTGTGGGATGCAAACAGTGGCGGCGAACTGGCGCCGCCACTGATGCTAGATGTACGTTCCAAAGTTCTGCGTATCGAGCAAACGCCCGCTGGTCTGCGCCTAAACCTCTTTGGCCGCCGCCCGCAAATCTACGAGTGGGTTAGCCCTCCTGCCCAGCGTTCATGAAACCGGCCTCTCCCAAGCGCCCGAACACAAAGGCCTGGCGCAGTGACTTGCAGGCCGCGCTGAAAAAACTGCATGCGGCCCATCCGCTGCGGAGCGCGTTCGCGAACGATGAACGAACACTGCGCACGCTGGAGAAGGCCTTGCGCTGGAACAATGACGGCAGCGGCCACAACCACCAGTGCTGGGAGCCGGCCCAGTTTGCTCGGCTGTTCACGCACAACAAAGCCGACGCGCTGGTGTGCATGCTGCGCGAGCATCTGCCGCACTTGATGCCGCCCCCGAAGGACACGTGGCAGCAGAACGCCCCGGCGATCCAAGCCTGGCTGGATGCGCTGGTCGCCGCAGTGGGCAAGGCGGTGGCGCAGGATGCAGGCCCCACCGCGACGCGCCTGCCGCATCCGGAGTGGCGCCGCTGCGCGCGCCCGGAATTGCAGCGCGCCGTGCAGGAGCGCTTGGGTGGGCATGGCGTGGCGGTGATCGTCGGCATGAGCGGCACCGGCAAGAGCTTTCTGGCCCATTGCCTGCTGGACGAGCTGCAGGCGACCGGCGACCCGGATGCCGTGCTGCGCCTGACGGCGCCGGCGCGTACCGATGGGCGCGAGCCGAGCGAGGCCGACTTCGACAATCTGGAGCGCACGATCTACCACTGGCTGCGCGGGTGGATCAAACCCGGGCGCTTTGCGACCACGACGCTGGAAAGCGCGCACGGCGCCTTGACCGCGCGCTCCGGGGCGATCAAGCGCTGCTACGACTGGCACAAGGGGCGGCAAGAAGAGGCGGAGGCCGCCTGGAGCAAGCTGAAAACTGCCGACACAGACCTGCCGCGCCTGCTCGACGACTTGGTCGCCCGCGCCCGCGAGCGCGAGTTGGTGCTTGTGAGCATCCAAGCGCTGGTCGCCCTGTTGCATCAAAGGCGCGCCGGCGCATCGCCACTGCATTTGCTGATCGACGACCTGTGGGCACCGCGCGCGGCCTGGCCGCTGTTGGCATCGCTGGCGCCGCCGCCGAAAGCGCAGGCCGCCACTTGGCCGTTGCGGGTGATCGTGACCTCGCAACTGTTAGAAGTGGCCTGGTTTGGCCATGGTCGCGGCACGGCGGAGCAGCTTGCCCGCTGCGTGAAACTGGACGAAGAAGCGCGGGAGCCCGAGCGTTTTGCCCGCGACGTGATTGCCGCCTGGGCCGCGCCGGGCGAAGACGCGCTGACCGCACAGCAGGCGGCGGCGGCAATCCTGGATTTTCGCGACAACACCTTGGTCCGCCACAGCGCGCTCGCCACGATGGACGCGGTGGCCAAGGAGGTGAACTGGCATCCGCTGACGCTGGCAGCGATTGCTGCGCTGTGGCGGCACCGCGGTTACGACCCCAAGGTGTGGCAGGACATTCTGGCCGCGCTGCAACGGCGCGGGCCGGTGGTGCTGCGGCTCAAGGAGGCGGCAGGGGCGCCCGCAACGGGCGGCACGGTCAACCCGCGCCACGAGGACATTTTGGGGGCCCTGCTGGCCGTGGTCGGGACCTTGCCCGAGAACGATCGGCAGCGCTACTTCGATCTGGCGCTGCAGCGGCAGCGGCAGGGGCGGCGGGCACTCGCACTGCGGCTGTTCGACTACCTGTGGCGCCGCGTGCCGCGCGGCGGCCATTTGCTTTCGTTCGCAACACACACGGAGCCGTTGATCGAAAGCCGCTTTGCCGGCTTGATGCTGGTGCAGCGCCAGGGCAACGACTACGTGCTGCACGACATGCTGCGGTTGGCGATAGAGCGGGCGCTGGAAGCCGGGATGCGCACCGCCGCCACGCCACCGCTTGCCGAGCGCCACCGCGAATTGCTGGAAGCGGCCGGGCTGCTTGGCGACGATGGCAACATCCGCCTCGACGAAGACCTGGACTTTGCGCTCGACGCCGGCGTGCCCGGCATCGTGTGCTCGGAGCGCACCCGCCTGCACCTGCGGTTGCGGCCGGAGCCGAACACCGGCTCGTCGCCGAGCGAAGACGAGCGCAGGGCTATCAGCGATTACTTTCTGGACGAACTGGTCCATCACGCGCGCGCCGTCGCCGCGTTGGGCGAGCCAATGGCGAGCGCGGAGCGGCGGGTGTTGACCTGTTTTTCGTTTCTGCAAGCCCAGTTGGACTGCGAACGGCCGCTGCCGTAGATGGCCGCGTGGCGGTAGGGTGCGCGGGCTTCCGTAGGGTGTGGGAGCGACCTCGGTATGGTCCCACAGTAGGGTGTGCTTGGCGTTTCATAGCAGTGCCGCGATTCGCCGGTTAACTGCGAAAGGACACCCATGAACCCCGTGGATGCCAGCATTGAGGTGGTCAAGAGCCATTACTTTGTCGCCTTCATCGTCAGCGCAATGGCCGCATCGTTTGCAGTGGCCATTCAGCTCATCACGCTGCGCGCGAACAGGCGCAGCGCTGCGATTAGCGCGCTCGGGCCGCTGTTGGTCACACTGCGAGAGAAGAGTTTTTTCGAAGCGGCGGACGCGATTGTCCTGGCAGCGAGCGCCGATCCTTGGTACGTCCTTGGCGAAGGTCAAGCAAAGACGCTCGCTGTCCTCTGCCAACTGCGTTCGGTGACCGGCAAAGTCGATCTGCCTTACGCCTACCACGCCTGTCTGAGCGGCTCGGAATGGGAGACCACCACCAACCTCCTGCGGGTTGCTTCGCCGTTGATCCACGTGCTGCGAACGACGGTCCTTGGCGTTGGCGCCAATCGCCCTTACAACGGCGACAAGGCCAGCGCGATGGCCGACGCCTACCGGGTGTTCGCCGTGCCGCTGAGCGGTTGCGGGC
>JAJTHX010000062.1 GCA_021300125.1 Betaproteobacteria bacterium
GCGTCCCGCGCTGTCGAGCTGCGGGCGAAAACAGCGCTGCCCCTCATCCCACTGGTGGCGGATATCGGTGGACAAGGCGAGGTTGCCGTTGGGCACCACGCCCTGGTGCAGGAACACCAGATCGGCTGCGATGCGCCGGCTGCGCCCGCCGCTTTCAAATTCGATCTCGCGCACGCGGCCCGGCCCGTGGATGGCCAGCCGCGTCACCCCGCGATGGAAGGGCACGCGGGCCGCACGGATTTCACGCAACAGCCCCAGGCCCTTGAACAGGTAGCCCGGCAGTCCGAGCATCCCGGGCAGATGCGGCAGCGCGCCCCCAAGGTCGTACGAGGTCTCCAGCAGTGCCGCGGGTGGCCGGCCGGCGCGGATCAACTGCGCTGCAAGCAGCAGCAGCAAGGGGCCGCAGCCGGCGAGCACGCAGCGGCCTTCGGGCGCGAATCCGTTCGCCTTGAGCAGGGTCTGCCCGGCGCCGCAACTCATCACCCCAGGCAGTGTCCAGCCCGGCACCGGCAGCGGGCGTTCCATCGCACCGGTGGCGATCAGCACCCGCTGCGCCTGGAGGATGCCTACCGCGCCCTCACCCCCAACGTTACGCCGGTAATAGACACGGCCATCGTGGCCGATCTGCCACACCTGGGCCTGCGGCAGGTAGTCCACACCGCTGTCAAGGAAGGCACGCAAAAGCGCCAGGCCTGCCGCATAGTCCGTCCCCAGCCATTGCAGATGCGACGGACGCTGCGACGCCACCGCTTCGATGTTGCGGTAGATCTGACCGCCGGGCGCGGGCTGTTCATCGAGCACCACCACCCCGAGGCCCGCCGCGGCGGCGCTCACCGCCGCGGAAAGCCCCGCCGGACCGGCGCCGACGATGGCCAGATCAGCCTGCATCACAGTTTCGCCCCGGGCTTGCCGAGCTGGGGTGCGATGCGCATGCCTTCGCGCACGATCACGAGACAGCCCTGCTGGTTGGGCTCGCCGTCGATTTCCATCAGGCATTCAAAGCACACACCCATCATGCAATAGGGTGCCCTGCCCTCACCGCTGACCGGCGTGGTGCGTGTGATGCCGGCGCCATGCATCAGCATCGCCGCCGCCGCGGTGCAGCCTTCCGGCACGGCAACACCGCGGCCGCCGATCACGACCATCACAGTCGCGCCGGCGGCGTCAGGCAGCGGCTTGAACATTGAACCTGGCCGTGGAAAACCGCGCCAGTTTGGGCGGTAGCGCACCCTCGACCACATAGCGCGCGTAGTGGTTGGCATGCGCCGCGGCCAGCGTGACGCCGCTGTGGCAGGTGCAGACGAAGGCGCCGGGATACTGCGCCGACTGCTCGTACACCGGCAGGCCGTCACTGGACATCACGCGCAGCGCGCCCCAGCTCCTCACGATGCGCGCGTGGCGCAGGAAGGGAAAGGTTTTCAGCGCGCGCTGGGCCAGGGTGTGCACGATTTCCGGCGACGTGGTGTCGTCGAAACCGCTTTCCTCGCGCGACTCGCCGATCATGATCGTGCCCTCGACGGTCTGGCGGATCATCAGGGTCGGCATGTTCAGCACCGGCTGCATGCGCTCGGTGACGATGATCTGGCCGCGCACCGGGCGCACCGGCACATGCAGGCCGACCATCGCCCCCAGGGCGCGGTTGCCGAGCCCGGCGGCCAGTACGAGCTTCGGCGCGGCATGAAGGGCGCCGCCGGCATTGACCCGGAAATCGTTGGGCCGCGCATCAATCGCATCGACCCGGGCATTGGGCACATAACTTCCGCCAAGGCCGATGAAGGCCGCGTGCAGCGCACGCAGCGTGTAGAGCGGATTGGCATGGCCGTCATACGGCGTGTAGGAAGCGCCGGCGACTTCGGGTCCGATCGCGGGAATCAGCTTTTTCAGCGCAGCAGGATTGAGCATTTCATATTCAAACCGCGTCTCACCCGCTTCAAGGTGGAGCTGCGCCATGCGCTGGCTGCGCCGTTCCAGCTCCTCGTCATTGAGGCAGATGGTGACTCCGCCCGGCCGCTCGTGGCCGCTGGACACCCCGGTTGCGCGCTGCAGTTCGTCCGAAAACGCAGCCCACTCATCGGAGGAACGCCGGGTCCAGCGCTGGTACTCGGGCACGCCGAACCCCTTGCTCTGCACCCACACCAGGCCGAAGTTGCCGCGTGAGGCGCGGTGCGCAATATCGCCCTCGTCGAGCACGGTCACGCGCCGGCCCAGCCTTGCGAGGCCGTAGGCCACCGCGGTGCCGACCAGCCCGCCGCCGAGGACCAGGACGTCGCTGTCCGCCACGCCGGGCCTCAGTTCGCCTTGATGCCGGCAGCCTTCACTACCCGGCCCCAGCGGTCGAATTCGGAAATGAGTTTTTCCGACAACTGCTTCAGGTCCATCGGCTCGGGGTCGATACCGAGCGAGATCAGCTTGCCCTGCACGTCGGGTGATGACAGCGCGCGGACGGACAGTTGATGCAGTTTTTCGAGGATCGGGCGCGGCGTCGACGCGGTGATCAGCACGCCATACCAGGAGCCGACGTCATAACCCGGCACGGTCTCACCGACCGAAGGCAGATCGGGCAGCAGCGTGGTGCGTTTGGCGCTGCTCACCGCCAGCAGCTTGAGCTGTTTTTGCTTGACGAAAGGCAGCGCGCTGGAAAGCCCTGATATCAGGATGTCGATCTCGCCGCTGGCGAGTCCGATCAGCGCCGGCCCCGCACCCTTGTACGGCACATGCACGATGTTGATGCCGGCCAGCATCTTCAACTGCTCGCCGGCGAGGTGCGAGGTCGCGCCCTGCCCGGATGAGCCGAAATTGAGCTTGCCGGGGCGTGACCTCGCCAGCGCCAGCAGTTCCTTCACCGAATTCGCCGGCAGGTTCGGCGCCACCATCAGGCCGAGGGGGCTGTTGCCGATCAGCGCCGCCATCACGAAATCGCTGCGCGTGCTGAACGGCAGCTTGATCAGATGGGGTGCGATGGCCACCGTGCCGTTGGCAGCCACCATCAGCGTGTGGCCGTCGGCGGGTGCGCGCGCGGCGATCTCGCCGGCAACACTGCCGCCGGCGCCATGGCGGTTGTCCACCACTACCTGCTGGCCCATGATGTCGGACAGCCTCGTCGCGAACACGCGGGCTGCGACATCGGTCGGACCGCCGGCGGCCTGGGCCACGAGCATGCGCACCGGACGTGTCGGATAGGCAGGGTCAGCCGGCTTGGGCGCCTGAGCCGCGATCGCGGCGCCGGGCAGGCACAACACCGCCCATCGGAATATTGCTGAGATCATTATATAACCCTTTGTTTTAATTGATATTTATTTTAGCCATTTGCAGTAGTACTCCCGCATCGGCAATGCGCTCGAAATCATCCAGCTGCTGCGCAAGAGTTTCCACCTGCGCCTGGGGCAGTGCACGCCCTGCACAATCGACAAACTTCGCACGCAACTGCGCAGGGGGTATCGGATTGTCGGCCGTGCGACCGAGCTGGATGTCCACCCGGTCTTCGAGCAGGCGACCATCATCCAGGGTGACGCGCACCTCGGCACCGAAGTGATTGTCGGCCGGAAACTGTCCCGGCCGATGCACCGCGGATTGCACCCGCGTCATCAGTTTGCGCACCGCAGGATCGCGCCAGGCCTCGCCTTCAAAATGCTCGATGCCGATGCAGCCCTCGATCGCGGCGCGGCTGACGCAATACTGCACGCTGAACTTGGCATCGAGGTTGCCCTGGGGATCGGGCCGGTCGGTGTGGGCGAGGCGGCGTGCCGGGGTCCAGGTCTCGATACGCCGGATGCGTTCGGGGTCGATGCGCCCGCCCTCACCGCGCACGATGGCCAGCATGGCATCCAGCGCCGAGTGTGTAGCCGCGCAACAGGGATACTGCTTGTAGCCGGCGCCAGGCCGCAGTATCTGCAGTGGCGACGCCCAGGATTCGAGGATGCGCGCCGCGTCGTAATGGCCGGCGCCGTTGTAGACCTCGAAAAAGCCCTGCTTGTGCTCGAAGGCGGCGGCGCCGGCGGTAAATCCTTCACGCGCGAGCAGCACCGCGAACAGCCCGTTGCGCGCGCAGTGGCCGACATGCATCGGCTTGGTCATGGTGCCGAAATTGGCCTTGATGCCGGATGCCAGCGACGCGCCTATGGACAGCGCGGTGGCGGTTTTCGCGGCATCGAGGCGCAGCAGCGCGGCGCAGGCGCCGACGACGGCGAAGGTGCCCAGCGTCGAGGTCGGATGCCAGCCCTTCTCGTAATGGTGAAAATTGACGCCGAGGCCGATACGGGTGCCGGTCTCGAAGCCGACGGTGTGTGCGATGAGCAGGTCGCGGCCGCTGCCGCCGAAGGCCTCGGCCGCGGCGAGCAGCGCCGGAACCACGGTCGCGGAAACGTGGCCGCCCATGGTGTTGCTGCCGTTGTCGTAGTCGAGCGCATGCGCCGCAGTACCGTTGACCATCGCGGCATCCAGCGGCGCGGCGCTGCGACCACTGCCCGCCAGCGTGCACGGGCCTTCACCGGACACTGCAGTTGCAGCGACGGTGCGGGTGCAGGGTTCTGCGGCACCGGCGAGCATGCAGCCCAGCGTGTCTTCGAAGGCCACGCGCGAGGCTTCCAGCGCAGCATCCGGCAGAGCGGCCTCGCGCAGCGCGACGATGCATTCGGCGATGTCGTAAGCGAGCGCCATGGCTAGGCCCCGAAACGCAGCGGACTGAAGGCGGCAACATCAGCGCTGCTGGGCCGCCCTGCCACCAGCTCCGCAGCGAGTTTTCCCATCACAGGCCCGGCCGACATGCCGAAGTGTGAATTGCCGAAGGCAAACCAGGCATTGTCGGCGGCGGGCGCCCGGCCCAGGACCGGCACACCGTCGGGCAGGCTCGGCCGGTTGCCGCTCCACACCGAAACCGAGTCCAGCCTGACACCCGGAAACATGCGCTGCGCCTGACGCTTGAGCACCTCGGTGCGCCGCCAGTCCGGCTCGGCATGGAGGCCGCCAAACTCCGCAGTACCGGCGAGTCGCAGACCGACATTCATCGGTGCGCAGGCAAACTTGGCATCGGTGTGAGTGACCGGCATGCGCGGCATCACGCCGGGATCGGCGATGGTGATGTGATAACCACGCTCGGCCTCCAGCGGCAACCGGCAGCCGAGTTGCGCCGCCAGTTCGCGCGACGCCGCACCTGCGGCGATCACCACCCGTTGAACGGGATGCGCCCTGCCTTCGATGATCAGCCCCCGCACCGCGCCGCCCTCCGTCCGGAAGCCTTCGACCTTGCCGCGCAGGACCCGGGCACCGTCGCGCTGCGCGATGCCGGCGAGCCCGGTCACCAGCTGGTGCGGGTTCTTTGTACGGCCGTTTTTGGGCAGCAGCAGGCCGCTTTTGAAAATGGGCGCGAGGCAGGGTTCCAGCTCGCGCACCTCCATCCAGTCCAGCGCCACGGCCTCGACACCGAATTGCGCACGCATGCGCTGGGCCAGCGCCGAACCCTGGGCCGCGCCGGGTTTTTCCGAAACATAGAGCTGGCCGGAGAGTTCGATCAGGTCGGCCACGGGCGTGCCGCGGGTGAGTTCGGCGTAAGCCTCCAGCGTTCCGCTGTGCAGCGCGTGCATCGCGCGCGAAGTGCGCAGCGCCGCCTCCTCCCCCGCCGAGCGCACCGCCTGTGTCAGCCAGGGCAGCGCCTTCAGGAAGTAGCCGGGCCGCACCGCGAGCGGCCCTTCCGGGTCAAGCAGCCAGCCCGGCGCCTCCTTCCAGATGCCGGGTATCAGGTACGGCACGACCGCGCCCGGACTGATGTTACCCGCGTTGCCAAAGGACGCACCCTCGCCGATGCCGCCACTGTCAACCAGTGTCACCGCAAAGCCGGCGCGCTGCAGCCACAGCGCCGAGCACACGCCTACGATGCCGGCGCCGACGACGGTAACGCTCGGTTGGTCCAACTCCGGATTACTCCGCCTTGATGTTGCGTTCCTTCACCAGCCTGGCGAACTTGTTGCGTTCGTTGCGGATGAATGCGGCGGTTTCTGCCGGGGAACGCGCCCCCTCCGGCTCGAAACCCAGACCCACCATCTTGGCACGCAGTTCGGCGTTCGCAGTGACCTCGCGCAAGGCGGCGTTCAGCCTGGACACCGCTTCCGGCGGGGTTCCGGCCGGCGCCTGGATCGACTCCCAGGTGCCGACATCGAAGCCCGGCACGCCGGACTCGGCGATCGTGGGAATGTCCGGGGCGCCGGAAGCCCGCTTCGCGGTGGACACCGCCAGCGCGCGCAGCTTGCCCTCGCGGGCCAGCGCGATGGCGGAACCGATGCCCGGCATCATCATCGTGATGCGGCCGCCCATCACGTCCGCCAGCGCCGGCGCGCTGCCCTTGAACGGCACATGCAGCATGTCGGAGCCGGTCATGCTGTTGAGCATCTCGCCGGCAAGATGGGCCGCACTGCCCAGGCCGAACGAGGCATAAGTCAGCTTGCCCGGCTGCTTTTTCGCCATCGCCAGCAATTCGCTGACACTGGCAATGCCCGATCCGGGATGGGTCACCATCAGCAGCGGCACGATCGCCACCAGGCCCACCGGTGCGAAATCCTTCTCGATGTCGTAGCTGAGTTTGTAGAGACTGGGGTTGATCGCGAACGAAGCCGAGACAAACAGCAGCGTATAGCCGTCGGCCGGCTGGCTGCGGACATGTTCGGTGGCAACGATGGTGTTGGCGCCCGCCTTGTTGTCGACCACGATCTGCTGGCCGAGGCGGCCGCCCATCGCGCCGCCGACCAGCCGCGCCAGCGCGTCTGAACCGCCGCCGGGGGGGGAACCCGACATAGAGCTTGACCGGCTTGTTGGGGAAAGACTGGGCTGCGGTCTGCGCAGCTGCCGGCAGTGCCAGGAATACCGCCAGGACAGACAGCAGGACGGCGCCGGCGCTGGGACCGGTACGGCGCGGGATCGAGTCATTCATGCTGCACCCTCCTTTAAAGTCCGCAAGAACATGGTTTACCAGCCCAGCACATAGGCCGGGCGCCGCGGATCGGCCCCGCCGTGCAGCACGCCGTTGCGGAAATCCCTGACGATGGTGCAGACCGATCCCGCGGTGGATGTCATGTCCTCCCACCAGTAGACATCGTGGCCCATCGCGGCCAATGCCCTGCCGGTGGCTTCGCCCATCGCAGGTTCGAGATTGAGCCGCGCCGGGAAATACTCGTGCGGCTCGAACGAGCCCGGAAAGCTGTAACTGGCGAAGCGCGGGGCTTCCACCGCATCCTGCACCGCCATGCCGAAGACCTGGATGTTCAGGAAAACCTGGATCATCGCCTGCACCTGGACATCGCCGCCCGGCGTGCCGAAGGGCATGTACGCCTTGCCGCCCTTGAGCGCCAGCGCCGGATTCGGCGTCAGGCGCGGCCGCTTGCCCGGCGCCACTGACGAGGGATGCGAAGGGTCGGACCAGGACTGGGTGCCGCGGCCCGAACACAGGATGCCGACACCGGGGATGATCGGTGTCTTGTCGGAGCCGTCAGACGGCGTGGCCGAGAAGGCATTGCCATGGCGGTCCATCACGCACAGGTACGAGGTGTCGCCGGGCTTGGGTCCTTCGTGCAGCGTCGGAGGCGGCACACAGATGTTGCCAACCTCGCGCAGTGTTTTCGGATCGCCGGCCTGTGGCATGCCCGGGCAGGCGCGGTCACGGATCAGCGTGCGCCGCCAGTCGGCATAGCGCTGCGACATCAGCCCCGCCATCGGCACCTTGACGAACTTCGGGTCACCGAAATACTGGTGGCGGTCGGCATAGGCCAGCTTCAGCGCTTCGACCAGGGTGTGGATGTAGCGCGGCGAGTTGTGTCCCATCGCCTTGAGATCGAATCCCTTGAGGATGTTCAGCGCCAGGGGCAGCGTCGGCCCCTGCGACCACGGTCCGCAGGCATGCAGCTCGAGATCGTCGAAGCGTGATTTGACGGTGGGTTCGAAATTGACCTTGAAGTTGGCGAAATCGCTGTAGCGCATCAGACCGCCCTGCTTCTCGATCCAGGCGGTGACGGTTTGGGCGATGTCGCCCTTGTAGAAGGCATCACGCGCCGCCTGCAATCCCGCCCTGCGCCCCCCGCGGCGCGCCCCCCGACGCTCCTCGTCAGCCATGTACTGCAGGGTCTTTGCGAGGTCGGACTGCACGAATACCTGCCCCACCTGCGGCGGCTTGCCCCCGGGCAGGAACACTTTCCTGCTCGACGGCCAGCGAGCATACATGTCGACGCGCTCGCGGATGAACTTCGACATCATCGGGTGCATCGGGAAGCCTTCCCGCGCGAACCGGATCGCGGCGGACGCGACTTCGCTGAAGCTCATGGTGCCGAAGCGCGACAGCGCGGTAATCCAGGCATCCGGCGCCGCCGGAACCACGCAACGCAGCACCCCTTGGGGAATCTTGCCGCCATGGTGCTTGAGGAAATAATCCGGTGTCACCGCGGCCGGCCACACACCGAGGCCGTCAATCGAATGCACCTTTCGGTCTTTGGCCGTGTAAATGATCTGGGGCGCCACGCCGCCGATGTTGACCTTGTCGGTCTGCAGCACACCGATGGCAAGCCCCGCCGCCACACCGGCATCAATAGCATTGCCGCCGGCTTCGAGAATTTCGAATGCGGCGTGCGCTGCGAGATAGTGCCCCGCCGCCACGACATGGCGGGTACCCATGATGGTCATGCGCTTGCTGGCCACGATATGAACCTCAAGAAAGCGAAACCCTGCAGACCGCGCGCGGCATCAACACCGCAGAGACATTGAGCTCGGCTTGAACGATAGCAGCATCATCCGCGCAACGCTACGCTGTATCCACATCACGATACAAGTTAGCACGATGAAACCACGCTTGCGCCAATTCCCCTTCCGTCATGCGCAAAAAAAGGGCCGCTGCGGCGGCCCTTCGTAAAACTGCGGGGTTGCTGTGATTTATTCGGGCGCGACACCCGGCACCGGACGCCGCCGCTCGACATGCCAGCGCACCAGCGCCATCAGCCGGTACATGCCGTGCACGAACTTGCCGTAGGGCATGGTCAGGAACAGCGCCAGCACGAAACCGAGGTGGATCGCCAGCCAGGTACCCATCGCACCGGTTTCACGCCAGATCATCAGGCCGAGGCCGGTGAGGCTGATCATGAACAGCAGCACCAGCAGGCCTGCATCCATGCCGGTCTGGTCGGTGGCGGCGAGCTGCGGGTCACGCTTCGTTTTCAGATACAGCAATCCAGCCGGGCCAATGAGCAGACCGATGCCGCCGAGGGTGCCAAAAATCTTCGGCAGGCTGAGATAAGGATACGGCGCGGGGTAATCCAGCAGGTAGTGATAAACCGTGGCGGTGCTGGTCGAGGCCAGGCACAGCATGAAGCCGTAAAAGGTGAAGTGGTGGAACACCCTGCGCACCAGTGACTTCTGCTCGTTGGGGTAGGTGCAGCCTTCCTGCTCAACGCCACCACCAAGGTTTTTCAGCGTAAAGGCATCGTGCAGCCCTTCGGCCAGCGGCTTCTTGAAGAAATCCGCCAGCTCCTCACCCATGTAGGGCCAGAACCGGATGAAACCCATGAACAATGAGAACATCGCGAACAGGAACACCGCGCCAAACATGCCCGCCATCAGGTTATGCGGCATCAGGGCATAAAAAGAGCCCTGCTCCACGCTGTGCGCCGCGAAAAAGCGCTCCGGATTGGTCAGCGCACCGGCCACCCAGAACAGCAGCGCAATGCTGAAGGCCGAAATCAGGCTCACCGCGACGCCGTTGTTGTTGTAGAGCTTGCCGAGCGCCGACGGCCAGGCGTACTGGCGGTAGGTCTCGCCGCGCACCTTGGCCATCAGCCGCGGCACGTTGACCTGGAACTCGTGCGGCGGCGCGAACTGGCAGGAATAAAGGCAGGAGCCGCAGTTGTGGCAGAGGTTGCCGAGGTAATGCACGTCGTTCTCGGTGAATTCCAGGCGGCGCGCCATTGCCGGGAACATCGAGCAGAAACCCTCGCAATAACGGCAGGCATTGCACACCCGCAGCACGCGCTGCGCGTCCTCGATCAGCTCCTCGAGCTTCATCGGTTTGTCTTCAGCCGCGTACATGTTTCGCCGCCTCCTCGCCCGCGATGCGCCCGAACACGGTGCCGATGGACATGCCGATGCCCGCCAGGTACCCCTTGCCCAATACGTTGCCTGCCATGATTTCTCCGGCTGCGAAGATGTTTTTGCAGGGCTTGTCGTCCTGCAGGATCATCCGCGACTTGTCGTCCACGGTGACCCCGAGATAAGTGAAGGTGATGCCGGGACGCAGCGGGTAGCCGAAGAACGGCGCGGTGTCGATTTTCTGCGCCCAGTGGGTCTTCGGCGGCGTCAACTCAATGGTCGCGCAGTCATCCTGGATGGTGTGGTCGAAGGTGCCCCCCGGACGCACCGCGGCATTGAATTCGGCCACGGTTTTTTCCAGGGCGTCCGGATCAATCTCCAGCTTCTGCGCCAGTTCACGCAGGGTCTTGGCGCGGATCGGCGGATACACCGGCGGCATGAACTTGCCCATGACCTTGGCATCAACGATCGAATAGCCGATCTGGTCGGGCTGCCCCGCCACCAGGCGCCCCCAGATCGCATAGCGCTTAGGCCAGAAATCCTCACCTTCGTCGTAGAAACGCTGCGCGTTCTTGTTGACAACGATGCCCAGCGACACCGCGTCGACGCGGGTGATGATGCCGCCATCGTATTTGGGCGAGCGCGCGTCGATCGCCACGCAATGGCCCTGCAGCGGATCGCTGATCTGCTTGGCGCCCTTGGCCAGCAGCACTTTCAGGATGTCACCGCGGTTGTACGGCGTGCCGCGGACCAGGAAGTTCTTCGCCGCGGCACCCCAGGCCTCTTCCAGCCATTCAAGGTTGGCCTGGAAGCCGCCGCAGGCCACCACCACGGCCTTGGCGCGCACCTGGTGGGTGGCACCCCCGTGGGTGAACGTGGCCGACTTGAAGGTGTCGCCCTCGATTTCGATGTCGGTGACCTTGGCTTCGTAGTGGATCGACACGCCGAGGCGCTCGGCCGAATCATAGTAGGCGTTGACCAGCGCCTTGCCGCCGCCGAGGAAAAAGGCGTTGGTGCGCGACAGGTGCAGCGTGCCGCCCAGGGGCGGCTGGAAACGCACGCCGTGCTTGACCATCCACGGCCGGCAGCTCGAGGTGTGCTTGAGCATCATCCGCGCCAGCTTCTCGTTGGTGAGGCCGCCGGTGACCTTGAGCAGGTCCTGCCAGTATTCCTCCTCGGGATAGGTCTCGAGCAGGATGTCCTGCGGCTCTTCGTGCATGCAGCGCAGGTTGCGGGTATGGCGGCTGTTGCCGCCGCGATAGGGCTTGGGCGCGCCTTCGAGCAGGATCACGCTGCAGCCGGCTTCACGCGCCATCAGCGCCGCGCACAGCGCCGCATTGCCGCCGCCGACGACAAGCAAATCCCAAGTCTTGTTGGTATCCAGCATGGACAGGGCTTTCGACTCCGGAAAAACGATCGCGGATTATATCGCGGCCGCACCGCCCTGCCCTCCGGCGCTCACATCTTGAACAGCTCTTCCACGGCTGGCCGGCGCGGAATCCGGCCCTGTTGGTACGCATAGTGGATGATCAGCTCCAGGCCGGGTCGCAGGGCCTCGATGCCGGAGCGGATGTTGCCGGCGCCCGGCATCGCGGCCGCGCGCTCCGCGCTGTGCCCGAGCAATTCCAGCAGCGTCGCGCCGATCCAGGGCTCGCGCTGCATCAGGTCGCGGTGCAC
>JAJTHX010000065.1 GCA_021300125.1 Betaproteobacteria bacterium
ACCGCGCGCAGGGCTTCGGTCCAGAACGCGACCTGTTCGGTGCTGATGCCGGCGGCGGCGATGACGCCGCGCCAGGTGCCGATCACGCAGTCGATGCCCTGCTCGCGCCAGGTCGGCACCGCGGCGAACAGTGCCGGCAGCCGCTGCGGTGCGGACACGGCAATCGCGCGCACCTGGCCCGACTGCATCGCCTTCACCGCGCTGACGGCGGTGATCGCGCCGACTTCGGCGCGGCCGGCGATCACGTCGTCCACGGCGTAGAGCGCGGAATCGAACACGTTGATCGGGATGCGCCGCACGTCGGCGCCAGCATGCGCGGCAATGCGGCCGAGCGCCATGTGGTTGATGTTGCCGAGTGCGGTGGCGAGCGCGACGCGGCAGCCCGCGGCATCGCGTGAAAGCCGTGCCGTGAAATCGGCGGCCTCGCGCAGCGGCGAATCCGCGCGCACCACGAAGGCGATGTATTCGGTGTAGAGGTTGGCGATCGGGGTCAGCGCGCGGTGGTCGTAGTCGCTGACACCGAGCAGGCGGTTGGTGATGATGGTCGGCGAGTTGATCGCCAGCCAGTGCGCATCACCGCGGTGGGTGAGCAGGCGGTCCCAGCCGTTGCCGCCGCCCTTGCCGGGCACGTTGGTCAGCGTCATCGGCTGGCCGACGAGGCCGAGGCGGTCGAGGGCCGCGATCAGCGCGCGCGCCGGGCGGTCCTGGCCGCCGCCGGCGGGCGTGCCGGCGATCAGCTCGACGGGGGATTGCGGATGCCAGGCCATGCTCAGGCCCCCTGCGTGCCGCGACCGGCGGGGATGAACAGCACCAGCAGGTTGGCGACGATGATGGTGCCGGCGAGGAAGTAGAACGCGGCGTAGACGTTCCAGGTGTCGGCGATCACGCCGAACAGCGCCGGGGCAAGGCTGCCGCCGATGGAGAGGATGGTGAACTGCAGGCCGACGCCGGTGCCGGCGAGATGTTTTGGGGTGTTCTCCACCGCCCAGGCCTGCATCACCGGCCGCATCGCATAGAGGAAGAAGCCGACCAGGGCGACGAACACGATGAACAGCAGCGAGCGGCCGGCGAAGACCATGCCGATGATGGTGATGCCGGTGAGCAGCATGCTCGACAGCACCACCTTCTCCCGGCCGATCCTGTCCGAGAGGTGGCCGGCGATGGGGCCGGCGATGAAGCCTGCGACCTGCAGCACCGTCATGCACACGCCCACCGCGATCGGCGAGTAGCCCTGCTCGTAGGCGAGATACACCGGCAGGAACACCAGCAGCCCGGTCTGGGTCAGGGTGCGGAAGCCGGCGCTGACGCAGATCAGCATCAGCGCGCGGTTGCGGAGCAGGCCGGCGAGGTCGGCGAGATACTGGCGCGCACTGAAGCGAGGACCTTCGGCGCCGGCATTGACATGGCCCTCGCGGCCCTCGCGTCCCGTCGCCAGCGCGCCGACCATCAGCACGATCAGCGTGGCCATCACGATGCCGGGCACGATGTTGATCACCACCACCTCGCGCCAGCTGAACCAGGCGAGCAGGGCGCCCGCGGCCAGCGGCGCCAGCGCCTCGCCGACATTGCCGCCCATGCCGTGGAAGGACAGCACCAGTCCCTTCCTCTGCGGATAGCGGTGGGCGAGTGTCGGAATCGCCGCCGGGTGCCAGATGTTGTTGCCGACGCCGACCAGCATCAGGCACAGCACCAGCATCCAGTAGCTGTGGGTGAGGCTCATCAGCGCATACGGGAAGCCGACCCAGAACAGCGAGGCGGCCATCAGGTAACCCTTCTTGCCGAAGGAATCGACGATCATGCCGCCGGGCAGGTTGGATATCGCGCCGGCAACATGCTGCAGGCTCATCAGCAGGCCGATCTCGGTGTACGAGAGCCCGAGTTCCTTGCCGATCAGCGGCAGCAGGATGTAGAAGGTCGCGGGATACCAGTGGGTCAGGCCGTGTCCGGCCGAGATCAGCCAGACATCGCGAAAGCTGCGCGGGGGCAGCGCGGCGGCGGGTGTGCTCATGATGTGGTCCTCGCGGGAAGGTCGGGCATCGCGCCGCGTTCCATCATCCCGGCGCGGGATGTTAGCACGCGGCCGTCGCGCAGCGCGTCGTATAATCGGGCGGCTTCGCTGCGCAGTCCTTGCGCGCGATTTTTCCGACGATTCCATATTCCGAAATGCGAACCGACATCGAGCGCTTCTTCAGTCCGAAATCCATCGCCATCATCGGCGCCTCGCAGGACCTGGTCACCATCAGCGGCCAGCCGCTGAAACACCTGCTCTCACACGGTTACCCGGGCAAGCTCTATCCGGTCAATCCGAAATACCCGGAGATTTCCGGCGTCAAATGCTGGCCCTCGATCGAGTCGCTGCCGGAGACACCGGAGCTCGGGCTGATCCTGGTCAATGCGACCCGCGTCGCCGACATGCTCACCGCCTGCGGCAAGAAGGGCATTCCCTACGTCATCATCTTCAGCTCGGGTTTTTCCGAGACCGGCGGCCAGGGCGTGGCGATGCAGCAGCAGCTCGCCGACATCGCCAGGCAGTACAACATCGGCGTCATCGGCCCCAACTGCCAGGGCATGATCAATCCGGCGGACAAGGTCTATGCCGGCTTCGGCTCGGTGTTCAACGCCGACTACAGCGCCGGCACCGTGAGCATGGTCTCGCAATCCGGCGGTTTCGGCTTTTCGGTGATGAACCTGTCTTCGCTCGACGGCGGCCTGCCGTTCCGGCAGATGGTCACCACCGGCAACGAGATCGGCGTGTCGACGCTGGATTTCATGGCCTACTTCATCCGTGACCCGAAAACCGAAATCATCGGCACCTACATCGAGGGCGTGAAGGACGCGCGGCGCATCCTGGAAGTCGGCGATCAGGCGCTGGCTGCCGGCAAGCCGATCCTGATGTGGAAGGTCGGCAACACCGAGCAGGGGCAGAAGGCCGCGGCCTCGCACACCGCCAACCTCGGCGGCGCGATGGCGCTCTACAAGGCCGCTTTCCGGCAGAAAGGCATCATCCAGGTCGAGGACATCCAGGACCTGGTGGACTACGGCCGCGCGCTGCGTTCGAAACACCTGCCGCGCGGCAACCGCGTGGCGATCATCACCATCTCCGGCGGGGCCGGCATCCTGATGACCGACGAGATCGTCGCGCGCGGCATGCAGATGGCGCAGCTCGCGCCGGATACCGTGGCGAAACTGAAGGAATTCGTGCCGTCCTTCGGCTCGGTCGGCAATCCGGTGGACGTCACCGCGGCGATTTTCAACGATCTCAGCCTCATTAACCGCACGCTGCAGACCATCAATGACGATCCGGGCGTGGACTGCATTGCCATGATCAATGCCTCACTGCAGGGCGAGATTGCGCAGAAGGTGGCCGGCGAGATCGTCGCCGTCGCGGCCAAGACCGACAAGCCGATTTTCATTTCTTGGAGCGCGCGCGACGCTGTCGCCCCCGAGGCCTATGCCGCGCTCGATGCGGCGCGCATTCCGCACTACAAGTCGCCGGTGCGTTGCGGCCGTGCGCTGGCGGCGGTGTCCTGGTACGCCGAAGCGAAGCGCCGCAACGCAGCGCAGAAAAACGACAAGGCGCCGGTGTTGCACAAGCCCGCGGCGCAGCAGATGCTGCAAGGCCGGAGCGGGGATGTCGCCGAATACGCGGCGAAGCAGGTGCTGGCCGAATACGGCATCGCGGTGACCCAGGAGCAGCTCGCGAAAAGCCGTGACGAGGCGGTGGCGGCCGCCCAGAAGATCAGCTTCCCGGTGGCGATGAAGGTGCAGTCAGCCGACATTTCGCACAAGACCGAGGCCGGGGCGGTGAAGTTGAACGTCGCAGACGCGGCGGCCGTGGCGGCGGCGTATGACGAGATCCTGAAGAACTCGAAGGCCTACAAGGCCGATGCGCGCATTGACGGCGTGCTGGTGCAGGAGATGGTCGGTGGCGGCATCGAGGTCATCGTCGGCATCACCAATGACGCGCTGTTCGGGCCGGCGGTGATGTTCGGCCTGGGCGGCATCTTCGCCGAGGTGCTGAAGGACGTGTCCTTCCGCCTGGCACCCATTACCCCGGCGATGGCGCGCGAAATGGTCGAGGAGATCAAGGGTTACCCGGTGCTCGCCGGCGCCCGCGGCAAGGCCCCGGCCGATGTCGATGCGCTGGTCGATGCGCTGGTGAAGGTGTCGGCGCTGGCGGTGGACCTGAAGGACAAGGTTGCCGAGCTCGACATCAATCCGCTGATTGTTTTGCCTAAAGGGAAAAATGCGGGCAAGGGCGTGATCGCGGCGGATGCGTTGATCCGGATGAAAAACTAAATACGATTTAACAGGATGGACAGGATGTTCAGGATAAAACCCCGGTGATTGACGTACTGGGTTGGTTTTTAATCCTGTTCATCCTGCCCATCCTGTAAATTGATTTTGAAGTTGAGGTTTCCATGATTTCTTCAGAAGTCCGTCTGCTCTGCGACGAGGTTGCCAAATTCCTGCGTGACGAGGTGGATCCGCGTTCGCGCGAGATCGAAGAGAACGACGCCATCCCCGACGAATTGATCCGGCTCGCCCGCGACATGGGGCTGTTCGGGCTGACCATTCCGGAGGAATACGGCGGCAGCGGGCTTGATCTGGCCGGCAAGTGCGCGATCGAGGAGGTGATGGGCCGCACCAACTATGGCTTTGCCACGCTGATCGGCAACCACACCGGCATCAGCACCACCGGCATCACCGCGCTGGGCAATGCCGAACAGAAAAAGCGTTTCCTGCCGAAGATGGCCAGTGGCGAGTGGGTCGGCGCGTTTGCGCTGACCGAACCGCAGGCCGGCTCCGATCCGGCGGCGATGCGCACGATGGCGGTGAAGAAGGGCGACCGCTATGTACTCAACGGCGAGAAGATCTACATCACCAACGCCGGTCTCGCCCAGGTGTTCACCGTGATGGCGATCACCGACAGGACGAAGGGCGTCAAGGGCATCTCCGCCTTTGTCGTCGAGCGCGGCACGCCGGGGTTCAGCATCGGCAAGAACGAACTGAAGATGGGCATGCACGGCTGCACCACCGCGCCGCTGGCCTTCACCGACTGCGAAGTGCCGGCGGAGAACCTGCTCGGCGCCGAAGGCATGGGTTATGTGCAGGCGATGAAGACGCTGACCGCGGGCCGGGTCACGGTGTCGGCGCGCTGCTGCGGCATGATGGACAAGCTGATCGAGCGCACCGCCGAGTACATGAAAACCCGCAGCCAGGGCGGCAAGCGGCTCGCCGACCATCAGGGTCTGCAGTGGATGCTCGCCGACATGGCGGTGGCGCGTGACGCGGCGCGCGGCCTGACCTATCGCGCCATCGACACGCTGATGCGCGGCGAGCGCGGCACCATGGAAGCTTCGACCGCGAAAGTGTTCGCCACCGAAGCGCTGGGCCGCGTGGTCGATGCCGCAGTGCAGATCCACGGCGGCATGGGCTACATGCGCGAGGTCGGCATCGAGACCACCTTCCGCGATGCGCGCATCGTGCGCATCTACGAAGGCACGTCCGAGATCCAGCGCAACATCATCGCCGGGCTGCTGCTGAAAGACTAAAAATAGTTCAATAAAAACAAGGAGTTAATGGTGTCATCCGTAAAAGAACTGTTTGACCTCAAGGGCCAGTTGGCGGTCGTCACCGGCGGCGCCACCGGCATCGGGCTGCAGATGGCCAAGGGTCTGGCTGAAGCCGGCGCGAACATCGTCATCTGCTCACGCCGCGCCGATGTCTGCGAGGCGGCGGCCGCCGAAATCGAAAAGATCGGAGTCCAGGCACTGGCCGTCGGCTGCGATGTGACCAAGGCCGACCAGGTCGAAAAGCTGAAGGATGCGGTGCTGGCGAAGTTCGGCCGCGTCGACATCCTGTTCAACAACGCCGGCCGTGCCTGGGTGGCGCCGCCGGAAGACACGCCGCTGGAGCGCTGGCAGCAGGTGTTCGACCTCAACATCACCGCGCCCTTCCTCTGCGCGCAGGCTTTCGGCCGTGAGTTCATCCAGCAGAAGCGCGGCAAGATCGTCAACATTGCCTCGATCGCCGGCCTCGTCGGGCGCAACCCGGCGGCCTACAACTCCATTGCCTACGGCTCAAGCAAGGGCGCGCTGGTCAATTTCACCCGCGACCTCGCGGTGAAGTGGGCGCAGCACAACATCCAGGTCAACTGCATCTGCCCCGGCTTCTTCGTGACGCCGATCAACGAGAAGATGTATGAAAAGAACAAGGCCAACGTCGATCGCGAGATTCCGCTCGGCCACACCGGCGGTCCCGACGACCTGAAGGGCATCGCGGTGCTGCTGGCTTCGGCAGGCTCCAACTTCATGACCGGCGCGATCATTCCGGTGGATGGCGGGGCGGTGGCCTGGTAGCGGGCGGATTGTCCGGGCAAAAAAG
>JAJTHX010000230.1 GCA_021300125.1 Betaproteobacteria bacterium
ATTCCGCACCAAGCTGGCACCACGGCGGCTGCACTGCTTTGGACAAACATCGGCAGCGCTTATCCCCCGCATCATGAATCTCGATTAGTCCAGCGCATGCCCTGCCTTTAGCCTGCATCGCAACATTTTCCTATGAACGGGAGTGCGACATGGGCATTCGTGCCGGACTGGTGACAGTGGTTTTAATGATGGCGGTCATCGTTTCTTCGGGTGCGTTCGCCCAAGGATATCCGGACCGGCCGGTGCGCATGGTCATCCCCTATGCCACCGGTGGAGGCACCGACATCCTGATGCGTTACCTGATGCAGAAGGTCGAGGCCAATGAAAACTGGCGCGTGCTGATCGACAACCGCGCCGGCGCCACCGGTGTGATCGGCGCGCGAGAGGTATCGCGGTCGAAACCCGACGGCTACACGCTGCTTGCCGGCCACATCGCGCCCAACGCCATCAACCCCGGCGATTTCGTGCAGCCGAAATTCTCGCCGGACTGGCCGCTGGCCGAGGTTGCACTGGCCGCCGAGGCGCCGTCGCTGCTGCTGGTACAGAGCGAGCTGCCGGTAACAAACGTCGCGGGCCTGAAAAAATGGCTGCGCGCGGAAAAGAATCCGACCTATGGCTCGGACGGCGCGGGCTCGCTCGCCCACCTGCAGATGGAGCTGCTGATGGCAATGCCGGGCATGACACACATCGCCTACAAGGGCGGTGGTCCGGCGATCCAGGGCTTCATGTCGCGCGAGGTGCCGGTGATCTTCTCGCCGGCGCCGGTGGCGATGCCGCATGTCGCGGGCGGCAAGTTCCGCATCATCGCGCAGACGGGATCCGCGCGCCTAGCCACGCTGCCCAGCATCCCGACCATGGTCGAGTCCGGTGACAAGGAATTCAGTGCACCCTTGTGGTGGGGCGTGTTCGCGCCGCTGGGTACGCCAGATGACATCGCGCGCCGCTGGAATGCGGCGGTCAACAAGGCTCTCGCCGACGCGGCGGTCAACAAGTGGCTTGGCGACCAGGGCTACTCGGCGCGGCCGATGGGTATCAAGGAGTTCAGTGCCTACGTCGCGCGCGAGGTCGAGCGCTGGAACCGGGTGGCGGCAGGCATCAAGCAGTAAGAGTAAGCCCGCGGGCCGCGGCCCATGCCGCGGACTTATTGCCGCCATCGCAAAACACGATTGGCGCGGCCGCGGCCGCATCCTTAATCTGCCGCGGGTGTTCACCACTGCAGGAAGCCGATTGCCATGACCGCCGTTCAGACCCTAGACCGCAAGATCACCGGGCGCCTGGCCTGGACCCGAGATGACCTGCGCCGGGAGGAGTGGTTCCGCAGGTTCCCGCAGGACTGCGTGGATGAATTGCGCGCCGCGATCGCCGTCGCGCGTCCGCACCGCCTGCCGGTGATGCTGTGGACACCCGACCAGTTCAGGCTCGATGCCTGCCGCCGCTTCATGGCCGAAATCAAGGGCATCCTCGACGAGGGCGTGCGCTTCGCGCTGGTGGACCGCCTGCCGGTGGAGGAGATGACGGTGGACGAGGCCAAGTTCGCCTACTGGCTGCTTGCCTCGCTGATCGCGCGTCCGGTGGCGCAGAAGCATGATGGTTTTGATCCGAACGCCTTCCTCTCCGATGTGCTCGACACCGGCCTCAAGCCCACACCCGGTTCCGGCGTGCGCCCCGACCGCACCAATGTCGATCTGATCTACCACAACGACAACGCCTTCAACCACACCATGCCCTCGTACGTCGGCCTGCTCTGCCTGCAGCCGGCGAAATCCGGCGGCGTGAGCCGGGTGATGAGCTTCTACACCGCGCACAATGCGCTGCTCGAAAGCCATGCCGAGGCTTTGCCGCGGCTCTACCAGCCGTTCTGGATCGACCGCCAGCGCGAGCATGATCCGCAGGACGAGCGCTTGATCGCGGCGCCGATGTTCGGCTTCGACGGCGCCAGGCTCAACGCGCGGCTCTGCCTGCACCAGGTCAAGAACGGCTACGCGATGAAGGGTGAGGCTATGGACGACCGCACCCAGGAGGCGGTGATGGCGGTGGAGGATGTTTTTGAACGCGAGCCGCTGACGCTGCACTTCACCATGGCGCGCGGCCAGCTGCAGTTCTGCAACAACCTCGAAACCGGCCACAGCCGCACCGAGTTCGAGGATTTCGAGGACCCGGCGCAACGCCGCCACCTGGTGCGCATCTGGCTGCGCGACCATGGCCTGCGCGCCTACCGGGGCTGAATCTGCCGCCGGTATTGATTCATATCTAATTGATTTTATTGGATTAATTTATCGCTTATAATGCGCGCCGCATCGCGTCCGCCGCCTTCGGGCGGGCGCCTCCACAGGCCCGCACATGAGCATCGACCACGAAGTAGCCCGCCGGCGAACCTTCGCCATCATTTCGCACCCCGACGCGGGCAAGACCACGCTCACCGAGAAGCTGCTGCTGTTCGCCGGCGCGATCCATATCGCCGGCAGCGTGAAGTCGCGCAAGGCCTCGCGCTACGCGACCTCGGACTGGATGGAGATCGAGAAGCAGCGCGGCATCTCGGTGGCCAGTTCGGTGATGCAGATGGAATACCGCGACTGCGTGATCAACCTGCTCGATACGCCCGGCCACCGCGACTTTTCAGAGGACACCTACCGTGTGCTGACCGCCGTG
>JAJTHX010000116.1 GCA_021300125.1 Betaproteobacteria bacterium
ACCGCCGGGCAGCCAGATGTCCCTCGTTACCGGGTATCGCGACAGCTCCTTCGCCATCGTCGCCACTTTCAGCGTCAGATACCAGTCGACGGCGATGCCTTCGTCGGCGAGTGCGATAGCGGGTTGTGCGACTTCGCGGAAAGGCAGGGTGCCGAAGGTTTCCAGCGCGGTGGCCAGGCCGTCGACGTGGCCGGGTATCGCGATGGACATCGGGCCATGCACATTGCGGTCATCCTGGACGCTGGGCCAGGTGAACAGGTCGCTGGTATAGCCCCCGGTCAGCGGGTAATCGGCGGGGTTGAGCCCGTAGGGCGAGATCGGGCCGAAATCGACCACCTGCACGCAGTTCTCGCGAGCGAGGTAGACCATCATGAAGCCCACGCCGCCGAGGCCGCTGTTCCAGGGCTCCACTGCGGCGAGCGCGAGGCCCGTGGCCACTGCAGCATCGACGGCGTTGCCGCCGGCGGCGAGGATGCGCGCGCCGGCCTCGCTGGCGATGCGGTTCTGTGAGGCGACGATACCGCCGCGCGAGGTGGCCAGCGGCTTGCTGACGTTCCAGTGCTGTACGAGATGGGGATTCATGAAATCTTCCAGTTTGGAAACTCGGGGCTGCTATGTTCAAATCGATGCTAATCGAAAAACATCTCCGGCGCCTAGACCGGATTCCAGCCGACGAACTCCAGATTCAAGCTGATCATGCGCAAGCACATCGTCTGTCTGACTTTTGATTTTGACGCCATCTCCGGTTTTATCGCGCGCGGGCAAACCACGGCGAGCTGGCGGTCGCGTGGTGAATTCGGACCGCGTGTGGGCGCGCCACGCCTGCTCGCACTGTTCCGCCAGTACGGTATCCGCACGTCCTGGTACGTGCCAGGCCATACCATCGAGACCTTTCCTGCTGCGGTTTCGGCTGTAGTCGAGGCCGGGCACGAGATCGGGCACCACGGCTGGACGCACCGTCCGCCGGCGAGCCTGACGCGCGAGCAGGAGGAGGCGGAGCTGGTGTGCGGCAACGAGGCGATACGGCGCATCTCGGGCAGGAACGCGCGCGGTTACCGTTCGCCGTCCTGGGACCTGTCGCCGCACTCGGTCGAGCTGATGCTCAAGCACGGCTTTGACTATGACAGCAGCATGATGGGCGACGATTACACGCCGTACTACGCGCGCCAGGGTGATCGTATCGAACTCGAGGAAAAAGCCGTGTTTGGCACGCAAAGCACGCTGGTGGAAATGCCAATCCACTGGTCCACCGATGATTCGCCGCATTTCGAGTTTGTGCGCACCGAAACCAGCCTGCGCCAGGGGCTGCAGAATGCCGGCGACGTGCTCGACAACTGGATCGGCGACTTTCTCTACATGAAGCGCGCGGTTGACTGGGGCGTGCTGACCTATACCTGCCACCCCTTCATCATCGGCCGCGGCCACCGCATGTTGATGCTGGAGCGCCTGATCCGCCGTATCCTCGATGAAGGCGGCGTGTTCCAGCGCGTCGACGAGACGGTCGACGAATACAGGTTCAGGGCTGCTCCCTGAGCTGATTCGCCTCCGCAGTGCTGCCTGAGTAACGGCACTGATAAAATCACCGTCTCAGGCAACCCCGGGCTTGTGCGGGCCACGGCATTGCCCATCCATCGAGAGCAGACAGGAGAAGGTCATGGACGACGGCGTCATTCAGATCAAGGACAAACCGGCCTCGGGACCGGTGATCCGGCTGCACGAAAACGACAATGTGCTGATCGCTCGTGGCGACATCGGCATCGGCACCAGGCTGGACGGTGGCCTGACCTCGAAAAGCCAGGTGCCGGCCGGGCACAAGATTGCTTCGCGCGACATCAAGAAGGGCGAGCCGATCCTGAAATACGCGGTGACCATCGGTTTTGCCTCGGCCGACATTCCGGCCGGTACCTATGTCCATTCGCACAACCTCGAGTTCCGCGAGTTTGACCGCGACTACGCCTATGCGAAGGACTACAAGCCGGAGCAGATGGTGCCCGAGGCCGGACGCGCAGGTTTCATGGGTATCGTCCGCGCCAACGGCCAGGTGGCGACGCGCAATTACATCGGCGTGTTGTCCACGGTGAACTGTTCGGCGACGGTGGCGCACAAGATCGCCGAATACTTCACACCGGAGCGGCTGGCCGAATATCCGAACATTGACGGGGTCTGCGCTTTTGCCCACGGCACCGGATGCGGGATGGAAATGACCGGAGAGCCGATGGACCTCCTGCGGCGGACCATGGCCGGCTATGCCCGCCACGCCAACCTTGCCGGCGCACTGGTGGTCGGGCTCGGCTGCGAGCGCAACCAGCTCAAGGGGCTGATGAAGGAGCAGAACATCGATGTCAGCGACCGCCTGAAGACCTTCGTGATGCAGGAATCGGGAGGCACACGCAAGACCATCGAGGCGGGTATTGCCGCGATCAAGGAAATGCTGCCGGTGGCCAACCAGGTGGTGCGGCAGAAGGTGTCGGCCAGCCATCTGATGATCGGCCTGCAGTGCGGCGGCTCCGACGGCTTCTCGTCGATCACCGCGAACCCGGCGCTGGGCGCGGCGATGGACATCCTGGCGCGCCACGGCGGCACGCACATCCTGTCGGAGACGCCGGAAATCTACGGTGTCGAGCACACGCTGACGCGGCGCGCGAAGTCGGTCGAGGTCGGCGAAAAACTGATCGAACGCATCCGCTGGTGGAAGGATGTCTACAACGCCGGCAAGGACACGCAGATCAACGGCGTGGTCAGCCCCGGTAACCAGCATGGCGGCCTGGCCAACATTTTCGAGAAGTCGCTGGGTTCTTCGATGAAGGGCGGCACCGGTCCGCTGAATGCGGTGTACCACTATGCCCAGCCGGTGACTGCGCGCGGCTTCGTGTTCATGGACACCCCAGGCTTTGACCCGGTTTCAGCCACCGGACAGATCGCCGGCGGCGCCAACATGATCATGTTCACCACCGGCCGCGGCTCGATGTTCGGCGCCAAACCCGTTCCTTCGATCAAGCTCGCCACCAACACGCCGATGTACCTCAAGCTCGAGGAGGACATGGACATCAACTGCGGCGAAATCCTCGACGGCACGAAATCGCTGTCGCAGAAAGCGCAGGAGATCTTCGAGCTGATGCTTCGCGTGGCCTCGGGCGAGAAGACCAAGAGCGAGCTGCTGGGTTTGGGCGACCACGAATTCGTGCCCTGGAACATCGGCGTCACCAGCTAGGCCGCAGGCAGCCATGAATGCGGCCGGCTTTATCGCGGTCGGCCTCGGCGCGCTGCTCGGCGCCTGGTCGCGCTGGGCGCTGTCGGTGGTGCTGAATCAGCTGTGGCCGGCGCTGCCACCGGGCACGCTGGCAGTGAACCTGATCGGCGGCTTCCTGATTGGTGCGGCTTTCGAGCTGTTTTCTCAGCAGGCTACGCTGCCGGTGGAGTGGCGGCTGTTTTTCATCACCGGTTTTCTCGGCAGCCTGACCACGTTTTCAGCCTTTTCGCTGGAGGCAGTGACCCTGCTCCAGGGCGGACGTTACGGCTGGGCGCTGGCGCTGGCTGCCAGCCATCTCTTCGGTTCGCTGCTGATGACCGTGGCCGGTTTTGCCACGGTGCGCTTTTTCAGCGGCTGAATCCGCCGCCGGCGCCCGCGGCGTTAAGCCGCTGCCTTGCGGCATCCGGGATTTCACTGGCGGCCAATCCGATCGGGCCAATCCCGCGGGCGACGAGATCATCGGCAGCGGCACCATGCAGGTAAACCCCCGCGGTCAGCGCGTGCCGGTCGGGGACGCCTTGCGCGAGCAGGGCCGCGACAATGCCGCTCAGCACATCGCCCATGCCGGCACTGGCCATGCCGGGATTGCCCGAAGCATTGATGGACCAGTGGCCATCGGGCCATGCACAGATGCTGCCGCAACCCTTGAGCACCACGGCACTGTTCAGTGTGGCAGCCAGCTGCAGCGCCGCGGCGACGCGGTCTGCCTGCACTTCAGCCGTGGACACACCGAGCAGTCTTCCCGCTTCGGCCGGGTGCGGCGTCAGGATGGTTTCTGCAACCCTTTGTTTTAATTGATCTTTTAGTCTGGGAAAGGCTGCGAGCAGATTCAACGCATCGGCATCGAGGAGCAGCGGACAACGCGCCTCCAGCGACCAGTCCAGATACTCGGCAGCATCGGGGCCGTCGCCAAGGCCGGGGCCGATGGCCAGCGCATCCAGTGCCGTCATGCGCAGCACACCGTCGGCGCCGCGCAACATCAGTTCCGGTTGCAGGGCATCCACGCTGACTGCGGTATCGAGCAGGCCGACATGCACCTTGCCGGCACCACATTTCAGGGCCGCACGCCCGGCCAGCAGCGCGGCACCGGTCATGCCGGCGTCACCGCCGACGATGCCGGCGCTGCCATAGCTGCCCTTGTGGGAATTGCGCAAGCGCGGCGGCAGCACATGCCGCAGCACACCGGCGCCGATCAGTACGCCCTGCGGCGCGGCCCGTACATCGTCGGCGAGGTCCAGA
>JAJTHX010000298.1 GCA_021300125.1 Betaproteobacteria bacterium
CAGCCTCCGTCATTTCCGTCACAGAGATCGTTCGACCTGGATTTTCAGGGTCGGCATAAGTCAAGGTGACCTCGACGCCACCGACCGGAATCTCAAGGCCTGTACTGCCCCCCGCACGATCGTAAACCCCATCGGCATCGTCGTCGAGGAATACCGTCCCCTTCAAGGAGCTCGGGATGAACGGGAGGACCTCGATGGTGATGGTAGCGATCGACGTCTTTGGATCTGCAGCACCATTGGTGGTACCGTTGTCGATGACTTCGTATTGGAAACTCGTCGTGCCATTGGTACCGAGCGTCGCGAAGTAAGTGAACTGGGTAGCTCCAAAGGAACTGATCGATCCGATCGTGGGGTCGGTCACCTTGCGGGACATCACCAACGTCTGAGACGATTCATTGGTAGCACCACGCGACATGGTTGCCAACTCGGCGGTCATGTCGATCACCGTGCTGACGCCTGCAAAAACCTTTCTGGTGATGCTTCGAGCGACCGGAGTGTCGTTGACTTCGGAAACATTGATCGTCACGGTGCCGGTGCTTGCGATGCTCCCCGTGCCCGACATCCCGGCGCTGCCCGCGGGGCTCAGGGTCAGCCCTCCGCTGCTACCCGACTGGGTGATTCCTGCATTGAGCACGATACCACCGTGCGCCGAGAGGGTGAGGGTGGTGTTCGCGCCCCAACTGATGGTGTCGTTGACGAAGATGTCGCCGTTGCCCGCGCCCGCTGCCGGGGTCTGGATGGTGATGTTACTGGACGCCAGTTGCACTGCCAGTGTCGCGCCGCTGATGTTGCCACCGCTGGCGGCGATGATGTAGTCGGTGGGGTCGATCAGCCACGTGCCCGTGCGCCCCTGCGCCGCGGCGGTGCTCACCGACAGTCCCTCGGCGATCTGCACCTTCGCCGCTGAGGTCTCGATGAAACCGCCGTCGCCGGATTGCATGCCGCCGCGGGCGGAAATAGCGCCAGCCACCTCGGCCCGGCTGGCAGGATTGGACAGGTCAGCCAGCAGGATGGCACTGCCGCCTTTGCCGTTTGTGCCGGCATCCACGCGGATCACGCCGCTGTGCTGCACCGAGGAACTCGCCAGCAGGCGAACGACACCGCCCTCGGTGCTGATGCCGTTGGCCTCAACCGCGCCGGAGTTGACCACCCGCCCGAGCAGCGCATGGGCCGACTGCGCCGAGAGCAGGACCGTGCCCTCGTCCGCCTTCACCAGGTGCCGGTTCTCGACCAGGGTGTCGATGGTGGCTTGGTCCACCTGCACGCTGAGCCTGGACTGCCCGGTGATGCCCAGCGTTACCGCCTCGCCAGCGGCTAGGACGATGCTGCCCATCGGCGCGCTGACCACGCCCTCGTTCAGCACCCGGGGCCCGAGCAGGGCGGCGTATTGCGCCTGGATCTCGCCCCGGTTGATGACCGCGCCGGAAGACCCGTCGCGGCTGAAGCGATAGCGGCCACCCAGGAAATCCTCGTTGCGGATGTTCATGGTGCTCGCCACCAGGCCGCCGACATCCACCCGTGATCCCGGCGCGAACAGCACCCCGGACGGGTTGATCAGGAATACCTGACCGTTCGCAGTGAGCCGCCCGTGGATCTCCGACGGGTCGCCGCCCAGCACGCGGTTCAGCGCTACGGAGCCCGCGCCCGGCTGGATGAAGTTCACGGCCGCTCCGGAGCCGATGCTGAAGCTCTGCCAGTTCAGGATCGCCTTGTGGCTTGCTTGCCGGATGGTCATGGTGGTGCCGGCGCTGGCGATCGCGGCCTCGCCGGCGACCACCTGGCCGCCACTGGGCAGGGTGGCGGCAGGGGTTGCGGCCTGCGCCCCAAAGGCGCCGGCCATCAGCAGCCCCAGCGTGCCGAGCCGGGCGGCACGCGTCGCCTTGCCGCGAGCCCTCGCGGTCTCGGGCACCGCCATCCAGCATTGCCGAGCCTCGTTCCAGACCTGACGGTAAAAGCGATTCATTCCTGGCGCCTTGGGCGATCGGGATCTAGAACCAGGCCAGGAGGCCGAACCAGCCCCGGCTGGCGTTACTGCGGCTGCCGTCGATGTTGGTGCCGGCCGCACTTTTGCCGGGGTTGTTGCCGACCGGACTGGCAATCGTGAAGGTCATCGAAATATCCGGCCGGGGTAGCCATTCCAAGACCAGGCCAGCCCCGCCCAGCGTATAGCGGTTTGGGGTTGCAAGGCCGGCCGGCGGAAGCGTGTGGTTCTGAGTGATGCCGCCGGCGTCGTAGAAGACCCCGGCACGCCATCCATCACGCAGGCGGTGCTTGAGGTCGGCCTTGATGACCCAGCCCTCGTCGCCCGTTGCTTCGCCCAGGGGATACGCGCGCACCGCGTTCGCGCCGCCCAACGAGAGGCGCTCAGACGAATCCAGGTTCTTGTCCGCCTGCTGACCCCGGAATGAACCGGCCAGACTCCAGCCCCGCCCGAAGGTGTGCAGCAGGCCCAGGTCGTATGCGATCTTGCGATAACTCCCCTCGGTGCGGCGGGCAGCGAGGTCGGCGGCAAGCGCGGCACTGTTGCGCTGGTTGAGCGAACCACCGGCGAGAGTGCCGCTGAAAGTGACTACGGTCAGGCCGCTGACCCTGCTCCAGGCGGAGAAGCCGCTCAAGCCGGCGTTGGCCACGGTCACGCGCCGATCGCCGGTCTCACCGCTCACCGTGCGGTCCTGGAACTGCTTGGTATCGGCTCCGGCGTCGATCGTGAGCGACAGGTCGTCCCGGCGGAGAATCGGGTAAGTCGTCCGGAGACCTGCGGTATATGCCGTACCGCGGGCCTGCAGGGCAGAGAAATCGGGCTGCACGAGTTGATAGCTCAAGGCCGACAAGCTCACGCCCGCGCGCAGGCCGCGGTCGCCCACCGCGAGGCTGTAGTCCACGCGGCCGAAGGATGAACCTTCCGAGCGGTTCACGAGCGCTGAGACTTGATCGAAGAGCCCGGTCGGGTTGGCGAGGCTCACGCCGGCGGTTATCTGGCCGGTACCGGTAGCGCGGGCACCCTGGTTGTTCAACGCGAGGTCGAACGTGGCGAGAGGCCTGTCAGCCGCGGTCACGTTCATGTCAACCGCGCTTTCGGTCTTGCCGGCCGCCAACGCGGAAGTCACCCGCACGCCGGGCTGCTCGTTCAGGATATTGAGCGCCTCGCCAACGGCATTGGTGTCGAGCAGGGCGCCGGCGGGGG
>JAJTHX010000033.1 GCA_021300125.1 Betaproteobacteria bacterium
CGGGGTTCCCCAGTCGAGAATCGTGCGCATCGGCGACAAGCCGGGCGGCGGCTCGGACAATTTCTGGCAGATGGCCGATACCGGCCCCTGCGGCCCCTGCAGCGAAATTTTCTACGACCACGGCGACGAGGTCGAGGGCGGCCCACCTGGTTCCAAGGACGCCGACGGTGACCGCTACATCGAGATCTGGAACCTGGTGTTCATGCAGTTCAACCGCGACGAGAAAGGCGTGCTGCATCCGCTGCCCAAGCCTTCTGTCGACACCGGCATGGGCCTCGAACGCATTGCCGCAGTGCTGCAGCATGTGCATTCGAATTACGAGATTGACCTGTTCCAGGCGCTGATCAAGGCTGCGGCGCGCGAGACCGGCGCGAAAGACCTTGGGAACAATTCTCTGAAGGTGATCGCCGACCATATCCGCGCCTGCGCGTTCCTGATCGTCGATGGCGTGATTCCCGGCAACGAGGGACGCGGCTATGTGCTGCGCCGGATCATCCGCCGCGCGATCCGCCACGGTTACAAGCTTGGCCAGACCAAGCCGTTTTTCCACAAGGTTGTCGCCGACCTCTCGCTTGCCATGGGGGAGGCCTACCCCGAACTACCCAAGGTACAGGACCGGGTGACGCAGATCCTCAAACTGGAGGAAGAGCGCTTCGCCGAGACCCTGGAAAACGGCATGCGGCTGCTCGAGCAGGCGCTGGGCCGCGAGGACAAGATGCTCGACGGCGAGACAGTGTTCCAACTGTACGACACCTACGGTTTTCCGGTTGATCTCACCGCAGATATCGCGCGCGAGCGCGGCGTCATGATGGATTACGCCGGTTTCGAGTCGGCGATGGAGCGGCAGCGCGAACGCGCGCGCGCGGCCTCGAAATTCCAGATGGGCACTGCGGTGGAATACCAGGGCGTCAAGACCGATTTCCAGGGCTACGAAAAGCTGGCGGTTGAAGGCGCCGAGGTGGTGGCGATCTATCGCGATGGCACAGCGGTGCCGTCGATAAGTCACGGCGGGACCGCGGTGGTCGTGCTCGACCGCACGCCGTTCTATGCCGAATCCGGCGGCCAGGTCGGCGACCGCGGCGAACTCGTGGCTGCCAGCGGCAGCTTTGCCGTGGCCGACACCCAGAAAATCCAGTCCGACGTGTTTGGCCATCATGGCACACTGAGGACCGGCAGCCTGAAGGTCGGCGACCATGTCGAGGCGCGAGTGGACACCGAACTGCGCCGGCGCACCATGCGCAACCACTCGGTGACCCACCTGATGCACAAGGCCCTGCGCGAGGTGCTAGGGCCCCATGTGCAGCAGAAGGGCTCGCTGGTCGATGCCGACAAGACCCGGTTCGACTTTTCTCACGACAAGCCGCTGACCGCCGACGAGATCCGCGAGGTCGAGGCGCGCGTCAATGCCGAGATCATGCAGAACGTAGCCACCCGCGCGCGTATCCTGCCGATCGAGGAGGCGAAGAAGTCGGGTGCGGTCATGCTCTTCGGCGAAAAATACGGTGAAGAGGTGCGCGTGCTTGACATCGGCAGTTCGCGCGAATTCTGCGGCGGCACCCACGTCGAGCGCACCGGCGACATCGGCGTGTTCAAGCTCTGCTCCGAAGGAGGGGTAGCGGCCGGCGTGCGCCGCGTCGAGGCCACCACCGGCAGCAGCGCGCTGGCGATGATCGACATCCAGATCGGCGAATTCGGGGAGGTGGCACGCCAGCTGCGCGCACAGCCTGGTGCCGGCAGCGTGCTCAAGGCGGTGCAGATGCTGTCGGACGAGAAAAAGGCGCTGGAGAAGGAGATTGCGCGCCTGCGCTCGAAACTGGCTTCGGGCCAGGGTGGGGACCTTTCGGCCCAGGCTGCCGAAGTGAAGGGAATCAAGGTACTTGCGGCAGCGATCGACGGCGCTGACGCCAAGTCGCTGCGTGAGGCGATGGACCAGCTGAAGGACAAGCTCAAAAGCGCGGCCATCGTGCTCGCCAGCAGTGAAGGCGGCAAGGTCACGCTGATTGCCGGCGTCACCGCCGACCTGACCGCGAAGGTCAAGGCCGGCGAGCTGGTCAACTTCGTCGCCCAGCAGGTTGGCGGCAAGGGCGGCGGCCGGCCTGACATGGCGCAGGCCGGCGGCAGCGATCCGGCGAAACTGCCGGCCGCTCTGGCTTCGGTGCAGTCCTGGGTGGCTGAGCGGCTGTGATGCCGCAGCGGCGGGTCCCGTCCCTGTTCTGCGCGGCCGTGCTTCTGCTGGCACCGGCTGTTGCGTCCGCACAGGGCCACGGCGGTGAAGTGCTGGAAGCCACGACCGCGGCCGGCGACAAGGTGCGCCTGCTGCCCAATGGCCGCTGGGAGTTCGTCGATCCCGTGAAAGCTGACGCGGCAAAGGCGGTGGCGCAGCGTTACCCCGAGAACCAGGGCTGCCCGCCCGGGACCCAGGGCGGTTTGTTTGGCGTCGGCCGCTGCATCCAGCCGGGCGACCGGGACTACAACCGCGGCTCGCTTAATCCGTCGCGACGCTGATCAGAACGGCAGCACCCCGCCCGGTTTGACGGCGCGCAGTGCGGCGCGGAATTCTTCCTGAATCCGGCGCAGAGCGGCTTCATCGTCGGCCTCGAAGCGCAGCACGATGATTGGTGTGGTATTCGAGGGGCGGGCGAGGCCGAAGCCGTCGGCATATTCCACGCGCAGTCCGTCGATCGTGATGACCTCCTTCGCCGCCGGAAACCGCGCGGTTTTGCGCAGCGTGTCCATCAGCGCATGGTTCTCGCCTTCGTCCAGCTGCCATTGCAGCTCCGGGGTGCTCACCGAGTCGGGCAGGGCTTCGAGCACGGCTGAGGGGTTGTCGTGCCGGCTGAGGATTTCGAGCAGCCGCGCCCCCGCATACAATCCGTCGTCGAAACCGTACCAGCGTTCCTTGAAAAAGATGTGGCCGCTCATCTCGCCGGCAAGCGGTGCTCCGGTTTCGCGCAACTTCTGCTTGATGAAGGAGTGCCCGGTCTTCCACAGCAGGGGGCGGCCGCCGTGTTTTTCGATCCAGCCGAACAGATGGCGGGTGCATTTGACGTCGAAGATCACTTCGCCGCCCGGCACGCGCGACAGCACGTCCGCGGCAAACAGCATCAGCTGGCGGTCGGGGTAGATGATCTTTCCGGATTTAGTGACCACGCCGAGGCGGTCGCCGTCACCGTCGAAAGCGAGGCCCAGCTCGGCGTCGCCGTTTCTCACGGCTTTGATCAGGTCTTCGAGATTGTGCGGCTGCGAGGGGTCGGGGTGGTGGTTGGGGAAGCTGCCGTCGACTTCACAGAACAGTTCCTGCACGCTGCAGCCCATCCGGCGATAGAGCTCGGGTGCGGTGGCGCCGGCGACTCCGTTGCCGGCATCGACCGCGATGCGCATCGGCCTGGCCAGACGGACGGACGAGACAATGCGCTCCAGGTACGCGGCACGGATGTCATGGCAGCCATATCCGCCACTGCCGCTGTGCAGGCGGTTTTCGGCCAGCCGTGCTCGCAAGGCTTGGATCGCGTCACCGGCGAGGGTTTCGCCGGCGAGCATCATCTTCAGGCCGTTGTATTGCGGCGGATTGTGCGAGCCGGTCACCATCACGCCGGAATAGGTGCCCAGTTCATGCGCGGCAAAGTAGAGCATCGGTGTCGCGACCTGCCCGACATCGATGACATGGATGCCTGCGGCCTGCAGCCCGCGCGCCAGCGCGGCGCAGAGTGCCGGTCCCGAAAGCCGGCCGTCGCGGCCGATGACCACGCTGTTGCATCCTCGCGCATGGGCTTCGCTGCCGATGGCGCGGCCGATCTGCGTCACACCGCTCTCGGTCAGGGTGTCACCGACGATGCCGCGGATGTCGTAGGCCTTGAAAATGGTGGCAGGCGGCAGGTTCGGATTCGTGGTCATGGGCTTTAAAAATATTCAATAAAAACAATAACTTATGAATTATACCCGCTGTGATCGAGAAAATCGATGACGGCGCGGGGCAGCCACCCCAGACCGCCGGACACATCGGGAAAACCGACATGGCCGCCGCTGGCGGGAAAGGCGGCGGTCACCGCCGCGGACCTTTCCGCGGCATCGGGCAGGGCGGCATCGGGCAGGAAGGGGTCGTTGCGTGCGTTGAGCAGCAAGGTGGGGACCGTGATCGCGCGCAGCCAGGGCTTGCTGCTGGCGCGCGTGTAGTAGTCATCCACGTCGCGGAAGCCATGCAGCCGCGCCGTGATGAGGTCATCGAACTCGCGCAGCGTGCGTGTTGCGCGCAGTGCATCGGCGTCGAACAGGCAGGGATGCTGCCGCAGCTTGGCCAGCGACTTGCGCTTCATGGTGGCGAGGAAGTTGCGCGTGTAGTTCATGTTGAAGCCGCGTTCCAGCACACCGGCCGCGGCATGCAGGTCGAGCGGCGCCGAGATGGCCGCGGCGCGTTCGACCACGTTGCGTGCGCCGGCGCCCTGTTCGCCCAGCCATTTCAGCAGTGCGTTGCCGCCCAGTGAAACCCCGACCGCACGCAGTGCGCCGGCGTGTGCGCAACGCAGGCGATGGAGTATCCAGCCGATCTCGGCGCTGTCGCCGGAATGGTATGCCCGCGGCAGCCGGTTGACTTCTCCGCTGCAGCCGCGAAAGTGCGCAACCACGCCGCGCCAGCCGCGCCGCACGACAGCATCCATCAGTGCCCTCGCGTAATGGCTGTTCGAACTGCCTTCCAGGCCATGAAACAGCACCAGCAGCGGGCGCCGGTCCTGATGGATACCCCGCGCGCCCTCCTGAAGCAGGGTCCAGTCGAGGTCGATGAAATCGCCGTCGGGCGTGTCCCAGCGTTCGCGCCGGTAGTGCAGGCGCGGCCGCGGCGCGAGCAGCGCCGGATACAGGGTTTGCAGGTTGCCGCCGGGCAGCCAGTACGGCGCGCGGTAGCCGAGGTCGGTGGGCATATGGCCGCCATGTTAGGCGGAAGCGGCGCGCACGGCCAAAAAAAGAGCCCCGAAGGGCTCTTTCGCGTTGCGCGTCCGCTGCTCAGTCGCGGTACGACGGATCCTTGCGGTCGAGCTTGCGCAGCAGGGCCGGCCATTCGAGCAGGCCGAAACGGCGGCGCACGCCGGGCAGCATCAGGTTGTTGGTGTACTGGGTCACTTCCGCGGGCGGCAGCTGCAGTTCGGTGTTGCAGGACAGCGCCATCACCTGCAGTTCGCAGGCGCGCTCGAGGCGGAACATGTTGTTGAAGCATTCCGGGATGCTGGCGCCGACGGTAAGCAGGCCGTGGTTGCGCAGCACCATCGCCTCGCGGTTGCCGAGGTTCTGCACCAGGCGCTCGCGCTCGTCGAGGCGCAGTGCGACACCTTCGTAGTCGTGGTAGGCGATATCGAGGAAGCGCATCGAGGACTGAGGGATTGGCAGGATGCCGCATTTCATCGCTGACACCGCCATCCCCGGCAGGGTGTGGGTATGGATGATGCACTCGACATCCGGGCGCGCGGCGTGTACCGCGCTGTGGATCACGAAGCCAGCCTGGTTGACGCCGTAATCGGTGGCGTTGAACAGCACGTTGCCTTCAAGGTCGACTTTCAGCATCGACGAGGCGGTCATCTCCTCGTAGAGCATGCCGTAGGGATTGATCAGGAACTCGCTGTGGGTGCCAGGCACGCGCACCGAGATGTGGTTGGCGACCATTTCCACCATGCCGTACTCCGCCATCAGGCGATAGCAGGCGGCAAGGTTGACGCGGGCTTCCCACTCTTCCGGGCTGACCTGCTCGCGCACGGGCTTGTTGATCTTGATGGCTGGGGCGTTCATGGCATCTCCTCTTGGACTTTGTCAGCGGATTCTACGCCCCGCCCGTTGCCGGGCAGGGTTGTTGTTCACTTTATGGAACGGATCACCGGGTTTTGGCATAGGCCCCGGCGCTGCCCCCGGCGAGCTTGCCGAACACCGCGCCCGAGGTGAGGCCGGTGCCGCCGGGGTAGTTGTGATAAAACAATCCGCCCACCATCTCGCCGGCGGCGTACAGCCCGGCGATGGGCTGGCCCGCGGTGTCCTCCACGTTGGCCTCGCTGTTGACCTTGACGCCGCCAAAGGTGAAGGTGATGCCGCAGGTCACCGCATAGGCCTCGAAGGGCGGCTGCTCGATGGTCAGCGCCCAGTTTGACTTGTTGACGCGCAGGCCCTCGGTGCGGCGGCCATCCTTCACCGTCAGGTTGAACGGAATGTCGGTGCGCACGGCCTTGTTGTAGGACTTGATCTCGCGCAGGCAGTTCTCGGCGTTGACGCCCTCAAGCTTGCGCACCAGTTCCTCCAGCGTGTCGGCGCGCACCTTGGTGACCTGCTTGATGCGGTATTCGTCGCGCAGCATCGGGATCGACTGCGCGTCGAAGACCTGCCACGCGAACATGCCGGGCTGGGCCATGATCACCGCGCCGTACTTGGCGTAGGTGTAGTTGCGGATGTCGGCGCCCTCGTCGACGAAACGTTCGCCGTTGGCATTGACCATGATGCCGATCGGATAACTGTGTTTCTGGAAGTTGTCGCCGACGGCGAGGTCGCCGAAGGCC